>CANEUK010000105.1 GCA_947441695.1 Rickettsiales bacterium | reverse complement strand
ATTTTTCAGCGGTTACTTACCTTCAACCCTCCGAGCAGCCAAAAGCCTTGTGCGACGGCAAAATAGACGTGATGATTTATGCTTCTGGAAATCCAAACGGAGTTCTTCAAGAAGCTACTCAAGCTTGTAAAGTCAGAATAATCCCAATTGATCGCGAAACCATCGACAAACTAATAAAAATAAATTCATTCTACGTTAAGGCAACAATTCTGGGTGGAATGTACGCTGGAAACCCAAATAACATCGAAACTTTTGGTGTAAAAGCTAGTTTAGTTACTTCTGAAAAAACCAGCGCAGATGTTGTCTACAACATCACAAAAGCTGTTTTTGAAAACTTTGACAATTTCAAAACTTTGCACCCGGTTTTTTCTTCATTAAAAAAAGAAGAAATGGTTAAAGAGGGAAATTCTTCCCCAATTCACGCTGGATCTGCAAGATATTTCAAAGAGTCTAAAATGACAAAAGAGTAACCTTTAAACTCATTTTTTTTCGATATTTTTCTTAGAGATTGTTCGCAAGAATTCTTCAAGCCCAAATTTTGGCATATTTTTAGAGCTTTTTTTCACTAAAAAAATAAGCGAAATCGATAAAAAAATATTGGTTTTGTCGCAAATTTTTTTAATTAAAAAAACTCAAAAAAAAGCTGTTTTATTTGACGAATTAAGATTCGAGACAAAGTTCTTCTAACCGTCGTAAATAAAACAAACCAATAGTGTGATCACTCTTCCTTACACAGAAATTATCGATCTCAAATCTAATCATAATGAAACCGAATATAGTTTGTTCATCAGGCTTCCTAATGAATACAAAACTAATAACAAATCCTATCCAACCTTGTTTTTGCTTGATCCGCAGTATTTGTTTTCAGCTTGTTATGGGGTTCAGAGAATTTATGAAAATTACATTATTATTGGCATTGGACATAAAGATTTAGACTTCAAAGAGCTAGATCAAGAAAAACGCGGACACATAATCGAAATCAACAGAGACAGAGATTTTTTGCCTTGGAAATTAGATAAAAAAATTTTCGTTGAGGGAGTTAGCGAAACTGAAATTGATGAAATTATTAGTGCTTCTGGACAGGCTGAAAAATTTGCTCAGTTCATAAATCATCAAGTTATTCCGTTGATTGATCAAAAATTCAGAACTACGAAAGAGCGCACTTTAATTGGTCACTCATTCGGGGGAGTTTTTGTGAGTTTCATGTTATTTTGCCATCCTGAAAATTTTGCAAAATTCTTAGCAATTACCCCAGTTTTAGCTTCTGAATATTATCAAGAAAAAAAGATGTTTGAAGTTTTGAAGAGAAAAATTCCTGATACGAGAAAATTTGCTTATTTTTCAATTGGCGGCGAAGAGAAAGATGATCGCATAAATAACTATGTTGAGGTTCTGAAAAAAGCCTGCTTAGGAATTGCGAAGCTTTCCAAAGTCGTTGTTAAAGTTGAAGTGATTGCTGAAGAAAATCATGTATCGGTTGCAACTCCAAGTATTTGGCGCGGATTAAAGTTCTTTGATACAAATTTAAGCTAGAATTTCTGTAAAATTTCTGTAAAAACGAAAAATCTATTCGGATGCGCCGATTCACTTGGTGCGTGGCAATTCAAAACTACCCAAATCGATTTACTAATAAACGAACTCGAAAATTTTTCCGTCGCTTAATTTTTTTTAAAAAAAAATCCTCATGCCAAAATTCGATTTACCTTACGCGCAAGAAATCTCCGCTGATAAAAAAACTTTATATATCAACGCCAGAATTATCGATCCAAAAACCGGCTACGACCAGCTTGGAAATCTCTTAACAATTGGTGATAAAATTGCCGATTTTGGCGAAAATGTAATTGCGGCGGATGCCGAAATTATTGATTGCGGCGGGCATGTTTTGGCTCCGGGATTAATTGACATTCAAGTGCATTTTCGCGATCCCGGGCAATCTCACAAAGAAGATTTAACCACGGGTTCAAAATCGGCGGTTGCGGGAGGAATTACCACGGTGGTTTGTCAGCCAAACACCGCGCCAACTTTGGATTCAGTTTTAACTTTTGATTATTTGCGCCTAAAAGCCCGCGAAGTGGCTTATTGCAACGTCAAAGCTTACGGCTGCATTACTAAAAATATGAAAGGCGAAGAATTAGCCGACATGCATTCTTTGAAAGAAGCTGGCGCCGTAGGTTTCACCGATGATGGTTTGCCAGTTATGAATGCCAATGTTATGCGGCGCGCTTTTGAATATTCGCGCAATCTCAATGTTGTAATCGCGCAACACGCCGAAGATTTAAACCTTACCAATAAAGGCTGCATCAATGAAGGAAAAGTTTCGCTGGAACTTGGCGTGCGCGGAATTCCCAACATTTCTGAAAGCGTGATTGTCGAGCGCGATTTGGCAATTTTAGAAAGCACGGGCGGGCGTTATCACTTGCTTCATGTTTCAACGCGTGAGGCTTTAGACGCAATTAAACGCGGTAAAGAAAAAGGCTTGAATGCTACGGTCGAAGTTTCTCCGCATCATTTCATTTTAAATGATGAACAAGTTTTAAAATCAGGAACTAATGCCAAAATGAATCCGCCGCTACGCAGCGAAAAAGATCGTTTGGCATTAATTGAAGGATTAAAATCAGGCTTGATCGACGCAATCGCCACCGATCACGCGCCACATGATTTAGCTTCAAAAGAAAAACCGCTTGAAGAAGCAACTTTTGGAATTGTTGGCGTTGAAACCATGTTGCCGCTTAGTTTGACTCTTTATCACCAAGGAATTTTAAGCCTTAAAGATCTGCTCGCTAAAATGACTTGCAACGCCGCAAAAATAATCAATTTTGATGGCGGCGAAATCAAAAAAGGCGGGCGCGCAGATTTGACGCTAATTGATTTAAACACCGAATGGAAAATCGACTGCCAAAAATTTTATTCCAAATCAAAAAACTCACCTTTTGACGGCTTTTTGGTTAAGGGTCGCGCAGTAAAAACAATAGTTGCGGGCAGAATTGTTTATGAAATTTGATGCAAAAATTTTAATAATTGCTGGTTCAGATCCAAGTGGCGGCGCTGGAATTCAAGCCGACATAAAAACCGCTTGCGCCGCCAAAGTTTATTCAAGCGCGGTAATCACTTGCTTAACCGCGCAAAGCACCGCCAAAGTTTTTGCTATTCACAATTCGCCAATTGGCTTTTTGCGCGCCCAGCTTGAAGCGGTTTTGGACGATATTGAGTTTGACGCCATAAAAATTGGCATGCTCGGAACGCTTGAAATTATTGATTGCGTAGCCGATGTTTTGGATGAAAAAGCCAAAAAAATTCCACTTATTTTAGACACCGTAATGGTTGCAACTTCGGGCGATTTGCTTTTGCAAAAAAATGCAGTTGAGGCTTTAAAATCGAGCCTAATTAGCAAATCTTTGGTGGTAACGCCAAATATTGACGAAGCGCAAGTTTTGGCAGAAATGAAAATCAAAAATATTGAAGAAATGAAGCTTGCCGCCAGCAAAATTAAGGCTTTGGGCGCAAAAAACGTTTTGATAAAAGGTGGCCACTTAAATTTTGATGATGGAAAAATTCACAGTATTTTTCTTGACGAAGCCCAAAAATTTCATCGCATCAGCAACCTAAGATTTGGTGAAAAAAATATTCACGGAACTGGTTGCACTTTGGCAACCTCTTTGGCATGCAATGTGGCAAAAAAAATTAACCTTTTGCAATCGGCAAAAAAAGCTAATTCTTTTGTTTATTCTTCAATTGTTAAAAGCCTTCAAGTTGGAAAAGGCAGCTTGGTTTTGAGGCATTTTTAATAAACGTAAATCAATAAGACTATGACAAAGCAGCAAATTCCGTCTGAATTTCAAGATCCTAAAGTAACATCACAAAGGCTTGTTGTTAGTGAAGAGTTGTTGAGACAAGCATCAGATAATGCAATTGGTGCACTTAGTATTGATGATTTAAGAGATTACAGAGTGGCAGTAAAACCAGTTAGTGATCATCCAAACTCAAACCCGAGCAGTTCCTCCATATCGGTTATGACATTTAGTAGCAGAAGTATTGTTGGCGAAGATGGAAATGAAGTTAAAAAAACCGAGATTGATTCAAAAGAAAATTTTACTGCTGGAGATGTTGCGAGCGATACTCTTTTTAGCACTGATAGCATGACTAAAATGATCACCGCTGCCACAATTTTAAGAATGATTGAAGAGGAAAAATATCAAAAACTTTTGCCGAACGGAGAATATCAAAGATTTTTACCCGATGGGATTGAAACAAAATTATCTGATATCTTGCCGCTATTAAAAGAGCACTATCCTCAATCTAAATATATTACCGAAGAATTAGAGAGACAGCCAAATTTTGACCAAATTACTTTGCAACATTTAGCTCAGCATACCTCTGGTCTGGCTCGTGTTTCAAGAGAGAGTTTAAACACAAAACTGCGAGAAGCTGCTGGAGAAAAGCTTACACTTGATGCAATGATTGATGCTGACAAGCTTCCAAAAAGTGGAGAATACGGCGAAAATATTGGCGAATATTCTTACAAT
Source organism: Rickettsiales bacterium (assembly GCA_947441695.1). GTDB lineage: Bacteria > Pseudomonadota > Alphaproteobacteria > Rickettsiales > UBA1997 > UBA2645. The sequence continues at coordinate 688 of CANEUK010000105.1, read as the reverse complement.
GATTTGGGCTATGAATTGCTTGGCAGGATTGTAATCGCAATAGCTAGTGAGACTGCTCAAAGTCCACAAAAATTTGGCGATGTAGTAAATGAGTTGGTGATCGATGAAATAAGAAAAAAAGTTGGACCAGAAGAATCTGCAACATTGAAGTTTTTTACTTCTGATCAAATGGAGATCAACGAAAGTGGAAAAACTCAAGTTAAAGGACATCCAGAATTAAGAGTGGAATTCGGCAAACATTACCATGATCAAAAGTTTTCAGAAGTTCCTTCTCATACTTACGATTTATCATGCGGTGGAAGCTACACTACTCCAGAGTCAATGAGCATGATTGCTCTTCATATTTTAAGTGGCGAGCAAGAGTTTAGTATATTTAAGGAGCAGGAAACGCGCGATGTTTTTAATTCAAGACAAGTTCCGATTCCTAGGCTGACACCAGATGGAAAATACAAAGGAGTAAGTCACAAGGTTTATGGATTTGGCTATGAATCATTTTCAATTCCTGGCTATGAGAGATATAGAGATCACGGAGGATTGGGCTACGGTTCAAACAGTAATGTCATGGTTGATACTAAGGAAAACAAAGTCACCACCACCATGGTTGCTTTTGAAGACTTAACACTGCCACTTGCCTACGCTTTGACCAAAAAAGAAAAGCCAATTTCATCAGTAAAGTTTGATCCAGAAT
>CANEUK010000104.1 GCA_947441695.1 Rickettsiales bacterium | reverse complement strand
TCAATTAAACCGCTTCGTGTCTCAATTTATTTTAGCATTATTTGCGCTTTGTTTTCATTGCTTTTTGGCGTTTGGACAATCTACGAACATTTTGCTCTTAACCAGCATAAAACTGGTTATTCAACCCTAGTTTGCTTGATTGTTTTTTTGTCAAGTTTGCAATTTGTTATTTTAGGAATTTTGGGCGAATATATTGGGCGCATTCACATCGAATCAAAAAGTCGCCCGCTTTATTTTGCACAATTTATTGAAGCTAAAAAATCAGATGAAAATTAGACTTAATGCCGACGATTTTGGACTTAGCCCCGGCGTTAATGGCGCAATTGAAGAAATGTTTCAAAAGCAACAATTGCATTCGGCAAGTTTAATTTTTGGCTGCGGATATTTTTATGAAGCTTTGGAAATTGCTAAAAAAAATCCAAATTTAAAAGTTGGGCTGCATTTCAATTTAAGCGTTGGAAAAAGTGCCTTCAAGCACTCGCAACTTTCTTTATTGGTTGATAAAAACGGTAATTTTAAGAATGGTTTTTTGCGGCTTTTGATTTTGTCAATTTTTAAAAAAAAGCAGCTGCGCCAAGAAATAGCGTGCGAACTTGAGGCGCAAATTTGGGCAATAAAAAGTTCTAAAATTATTTTGCACCACATTAATAGCCATCGCCACGTTCACTTGATTCCACTGATTTTTTCTGAAGTTTTGGTGGCGGCAAAAAACCACCAAATTAAAAAAGTTAGAGTTGTCAATGAAAGCCTCTGCAACACTTGGAAAATGAGCTTTTCGCGCTCTTTTTTATTTAATGGCGGAATTTTTAAATGGCTGATTTTACGCTTTTTGGGATTTGTTAACGGCTCAAAAAAAAATGCCTCAAGTTATTTTTTTAGCATTCTTTATACTTGCCAAGTTTCTGACGAGTTACTAAAAAAAATTAAAGTTCCAAAAAATTTTTCCGAAGTTGAAATTATGATTCATCCAGGAAATCCAACGCTCGACGCCACTTTTCAAAATCTTTTTGAAAAAAAACATCTTTTGTCAAGCAATCGAATTTTAGAAAAAATAAACATTTTTTAAACTCATGTTCATTCTTAATTCTCAATTAAAAGCTGACACATTTTTTGTAGCAGATTTAAAAATTTCGCAGCTACTTTTAATGAATGATAGTAATTATGTTTGGCTAATTTTAGTGCCACGAAAGCCTAATTTGATTGAGTTAATTGACCTTAATCTTGATGAACAAACTCAAGTTTTGCGCGAGATAAATTTGCTCGGAAAAATTCTGAAAGAAAATTTTGCCGCTCAAAAATTAAACATTGGCGCGCTTGGAAATGTGGTAAAACAACTTCATATTCATTTGATTGCGCGGCACGAAAATGACGCAACTTTTCCAAAACCAGTTTGGGGAAATGCACCAACAAAACCTTACGCGCCGCAAGTCGCACAAGATTTAATTAAAAAAATAAAATCATTTATTTGAAAAAAATGCCAAATTCACTCTTGTTAAAAAAGCTTTTTTATCGCGCTGTTCATCGGGGATGCAAAGAAACTGATTTTTTGCTTGGCGAATTTACCAAAAAAAAATTGGAAGAATTGCAAAATTTAGAACTTTTTGGCGAATTTTTAGAAGAAAATGATTGGGAGATTTACGATTGGATTTTGCAAAAACAAAAAACGCCCAATAAATACGAAAAACTGGTGCAAGAAATTCAAAATTTTCACAAGATTTAACTTTAAAAATCTATTGAGGATGCTCGACGCGAAGGGAAACTCGCACAAATTAATCAAAAAATTTGTGAGTAATTTATTTTGTGAGTAGAAATTCAAAATTTGCCAAATTCAAACGAGGTTTAAATTTGATTGAAGTATAGCTTAAATTTTTTCAATGGTGGGTTTGGGTGGACTTGAACCACCGACCTCGCACTTATCAGGCGCGCACTCTAACCAGCTGAGCTACAAACCCATTTCAAAATTTTTTAAAATCGCAAATTTTTTCTTTATAAAATCTAAGGCGCGGCAAGTTAAGAAGCACTTAACAAAAGTCAAATAGTCGTTTTTAAAATCGCAAATTTTTTTTAGAATTTTTAAAATCTTGACCAAATTAAAGAATTTTTTTTTACAAATCTTTGTCGTGAAATAGCGGCGTAATTTTTTAAAAAAGTTAAGTTAATTGTCGCATCAATTGATAAGTTATGCTGTCATGCAAGGCGCGAAACGAGGCGTCAACAATGTTTTGCGAAACTCCAATTGTACTCCATTTATTTTTGCCGTCGCTTGATTCAATTTGAACTCGCGTCACGGCCTTTGTTCCGTCGGATGGAGTTAAAATTCTTACTTTGTAATCGGTTAATCTAACGTTTTTTAGGGCTGGGTATTTACGAGACAAACTCTTGCGCAAAGCTTTGTCTAAAGCGTTTACGGGTCCATTTCCTTCGGCAACCGAAAGAACGGTTTTATTGCCGATTTTGATTTTTATGGTGGCTTCGGCAACCGCTATGGCATTGCCTTTGAAGTCGAATTTTCGTTCATCCAAAACCCTAAAACTAACTAATTCAAAAAAGTTTGGCACGCTGGATAAAGATTTTTTTGCCAAAATTTCAAAACTGGCATCGGCTGAATCATATGCGTAGCCTTTCGCTTCAAGGTCTTTGACCTGATTAACCAAGTTAGCAACTTGGCTAGTTTTTAAGTCGTCGCGCAAGTCAAGACCAATTTCTTTTAAGCGACTGATAATGTTGGAGCGACCAGCTTGGTTTGAAATCATAATTTGGCGTTGGTTGCCAATTTTTTCAGGTTCAACATGTTCGTAAGATTTGGCGTTTTTTGCCACCGCCGAAACATGCAAACCGCCTTTATGGGCAAAGGCATATTTTCCAACATAAGGTGCAAATTTATCCCGTTCTTTATTAAGTAAATCGTCTAAAAAGTGCGAAGTTTTTACCAAGTTTTTCAAAGCTTTTTCGTCAATACCAACGTCAAAACCCATTTTTAGGCAAAGAGTTGGAATTAAACTCACCAAATTAGCGTTGCCGCATCTCTCGCCAAGTCCGTTAATTGTGCCTTGAATTTGGCGCGCGCCATTTTCGACAGCAGCCAAAGAATTTGCCACCGCGTTTCCGGTGTCGTTGTGGCAATGAATGCCAAGATTTTTGCCAGGAATATGCGCGCAAACTTCTTTAACAATTTTGCCAATTTCGCTGGGAAGCGTTCCGCCATTGGTATCGCATAAAATAATCCATCGCGCACCCGCCGCAAAAGCGGTTTTAATTGCTTTTAGGGCAAATTTTGGATTTGCCTTAAAACCATCAAAAAAATGTTCGGCGTCAAACATTGCTTCTTTTTTTTGCCTAACAATGTGAGCAATTGAATCGGAAATCATCGCAAGGTTTTCTTCTTCAGAAACTTGCAGCGCATGAGTCAAATGAAAATCCCAAGTTTTGCCAACAATGCAAACCGACTTAACATTTGAGTTAGTGAGCGCGTTCAAAGCCCCGTCATTAGCAGCCGAAACGCCACTTCGCCGCGTCATACCAAAAGCGCAAAATTTTGATTTTTTAAGTTTGGGCAAATCAGCAAAAAATTCGTCATCAATTGGGTTGGCGCCCGGCCAGCCGCCTTCGATATAGTCAATTCCAAGCGCATCAAGCGATTTGGCAATTTCAATTTTATCGCGCACGCCAAAATTGACGGTGCTAGTTTGTCCGCCATCGCGCAGCGTTGAATCGTAAAGATAAATGCGGGGTTTTTTGGTCATTAAAAAATTAAATTTAATTGGGTATTTTTTCTTTCGAGGTTTTTTGAATTTTCTTCCAACAAAAAATTATCAGAATTTTTTTGATTAGTTTGGTTTTTTAGATTTTTAATTCTTTCAACGCCGCGCTGGTGATAATTTTTGTTTATTTCAAAGCCGATAAAATTTCTGTTATTTTTTAGAGCTGCAACCGCGGTGGTTCCAGATCCCATAAAAGGATCAAGAACGATTCCTGATTTTGGGCAACTTGCCCTAACAATTCTTTCGATAATTTTTAAAGGTTTTTGAGTTGGATGATTTTCTCTCTCCGCATCTTGTGCATGAAGTCTACTTTCGCACCAAACGTCTTTTGGATTATATCCCATTTCTAGCCATTTTTTCCCTTCAAAAATTTTTCTGCTGCGAGCTTTTTTGGTGGCGGCATCATAAGGTATTCTGATTTCGTCAATATCGAAATGGTAGTTTTTATCTTTAACAAAAAAACCAATATTATCGTGAACCGAGCTATATTTGCGAGTTGAGCCGCCCATGCTTGGAACTCGTCTATCCCAAATTATTTCATTTATCATGATCATTTTTTGTTTGAGATAAACAAAAATTTCGGGGCTAAATTGCCAACTTAAAAAAATATAAAAGCTGCCATTTTTTTTAAGTTTTGGTAAGCACAAATCAATCCATCGATAAGTCCAGTTTAAATATTCTTGCGGTGATTTTTTGTCAGAATCATTGCCATAATCTTTCCCTAGGCTGTAAGGCGGATCGGTGCAAATTAAATCTATTGATTCATCTGCTATTTTTGAAATTCCGGCTAGGCAATCTTCGTTTAAAATCTGATTTAAAATTGGCTCGTTGGTCATTTTAAATTTTTTTTTAGATATCTTTTTTTTAAAAAAAATTAAATGAAAAATATCGCCATTCCAAGACCCGCAAATAGCAAAGACGCTGCCCAAAAGCTGCGAACAACTTTTTGTTCACGCCAGCCAAGTTTTTCAAAATGGTGATGAAGCGGTGCCATTAAAAAAATTCTTTTTTTGCGCAATTTGTAAGAGCCAACTTGCAAAATCACCGAAAGAGCTTCAGCCACAAACAAAATTGAAATCACAAAAAAGATAAATTCTTGTTTGATGATAATTGCTACAAGCCCAAGCACCGAGCCAATTGCCAAACTTCCAACGTCGCCCATAAAAATTTTGGCGGGTTTTAAATTAAAGGTTAAAAACGCCAAAATTGCGCCAATTAAAGAGATGCAAAAAAAGATAATTTCGGCAGAATTATCCACGCGCGGCATTGAAAATTTGCGAGCCAAAATTGGGTTAGTGGCTACAAAAATAAGGGCGCACAGGCAAAGCAAATTTATGATTGCTGGAACCGAAACCAGCCCGTCCAGCCCATCTGTAAGGTTAACGGCGTTTGACGTGCCAACAATTACAAAAGTGACAAATAAAACATAAAGCACAATTCCAAGCCCAATCCAGTGTCCGCCAGCAATTGGCAAGAAAACCCGATTTTTAAAATGGATTAAATCAACGCTACCAAGCCAAATAAAAGCCAAGCCAATAAC
>CANEUK010000103.1 GCA_947441695.1 Rickettsiales bacterium | reverse complement strand
TGGTTTTTGAAACAAAACAATTCGGTTAGAATTGGTTCCTTTTTTGTTATTATCAACGCCCCAAATATTGGCGGTTTTGGTAAATTTTTGCGTGTTAATAATTATGGCAACGCATTTAAAGCCAGCGTTTAAGCCAATTGGCAAAACTTCTTCTTCGAGTTTGATTTTGCCATTTTTAACTTCGCCAACTTCAAAAGCCACGTAGCCTTGCGGTTTTGTAATGCGATAAAATTCAACAAAGCATTCGCCAATAAATTTATTCCAATCTTCAACTTTTTTGTGCGAAGAAATTTTTTGTTGCATTTCTTCAAAATTAATATCGTTGAACCAGCAACGCAGCCAATTGTCGGCGGCATAATCAATTACGTCTAAAAATGGCGGTGAAGTGACAATTAAATTGACCGATTCGTCTAAAATTTTTGCGGTTTTGCTGGCTGATTCATTTAAAAAAATCGCCGAATTTTTGGCATTTTTTAGATTTAATTTTTGTTCGCCCAAAACGTTGCGCAAAAGAGATTGGGTTTTTTTTAAGATGATTGATTTGGTGTTGCGATAGGTTGGTTGAAGGTTGTTTTTTTGATTTAATTCGAGTTGTTTTTTGGCTGAAACTGCTTGATTTGGCGGCAAAGTATAAACTGAAAAAAAACCTGTTGAATGCCCGGTTAAGCGGTTGGTTGCAACCATTCTAATCCATTTGTCGATGTAATCTTCGGTGTGTGAATTGCGTTTTTTTTGTAAGTAGTTTTTTAGCGATAAAATTTCGTGCAAAGTTTGAGTTTCAAAAAACATTGAAAGATCAATTTTGGCAGCAAATTTTTCGCTAATTTTTATTTGGTTTAACCGATTTGAAATCTCTTCAATTTTAGGAATTTCGAGCCGCGCTTCGGTAAAAATTTGCGAAAGCGGATTTATATCATTGCTGATAATCTGGCGGTTTTGCAAAGCCGCTTCAATTAAAGTGGTGCCGCGTCCGGCGAACGGGTCGTAAATTACATCATTTTCTTTGGTGAGCATTTGAATAAAAAAACTCGGCAACTCGGCTTTAAAACAAGCGCGATAAGAAATTTCGTGAAGCGATGAAGATTTGCGCTGTTTGGCAGTCCAAAATTCATTTTCAAAGTTAAGAATTTTTTGATTGGAATTTGTGGTCGAAAAGTGTTTTTTTGGCGCAGCTTTCAGCGCAAACAAATCGCTTTGTAGGGGCGTTGCAAGCTGATAATTTTCAAGAAAATTTTGAACTGGGTTAAGCACGTCTTAATTATAAATTTCGGTCATAAGTTCTGATTCGTCTGGCTCGGGAGAATTTTTGGCAAATTCTACAATTTCGTTTACTTGGTTTTTTACTTGGTCGTCAATTTTTTTGATGTCGTCTTCGGTGGCGATTTTTTCGCCTAAAATGTGGTTTCGCAAAGTTTCGATTGGGTCTTGGTCTTTTTTGCAATTAAGTTCTTCTTTGGTGCGATAGGTTGCGGGGTCTGACATTGAATGTCCGCGATAACGATAAGTGTCCATTTCGATAATCATTGGACCATTTCCCGAGCGCACAAAATCAACGCATTTTTGCCCTTCTTCAATTATTTGAAAAATATCCATCCCGTTAATTTCAACGCCCGGAATATTAAAACCAATGCCGCGCTTGTGGAGATGTTCAATTGACGAAGAGCGTGATTGCGAAGTTCCCATTGCGTAATGATTATTTTCAATGATGAAAAGCACTGGCAAATTCCACAATTTTGCCATGTTAAAGGCTTCGTAAACTTGACCCTGATGCGCCGCGCCGTCTCCAAAATAGCAATAAGTTACGTTTTGGTTGCCGCGATATTTGTCGGCAAAAGCAAGGCCAGCGCCAATTGGAACCGAAGCGCCAACAATTCCGTGACCGCCGTAAAAATGTTTTTCTAAATCAAATAAATGCATTGAACCGCCTTTGCCTTTTGAAGAGCCGTCGGCGCGCCCAAGCAATTCTGCCATAATTTTTTTTGGATCAGAACCAACCGAAATCATATGTCCGTGATCGCGATAAGTCGTGATAACTTTATCGCCTTGTTTCATGGTCGAAGCCATTCCGGTGGCGATTGCTTCTTGACCAATATAAAGATGGCAAAAACCTGCAATCAAACCCATTCCATAAAGTTGACCAGCGCGTTCTTCAAAGCGACGAATAAGAAGCATTTCTTGATAAAAACCAAGCAGCTCATTTTTAGAAAATTCGCGTGAATTTTTTGCTAAATTTTTTGATTTTTTAACCATGAATTTTGGGAATTTTTTAAAGTGAATTTGAATAAAAATAGGCAGAAAAAAACTTTGTAATTTGAGTTAATTAAAAGTCAAACAAGCCTCTAAAGGCTTGATTTAGTTGTTTAAAGTTGAGATCAAAAATTTTGAAATAAGTCCGCTTAAAAAACCAAATATTGCTGGACCAGATTGAATTATTCCAATTGTTACCAAGGAAAAAATTGCTATAATCAACGTATATTTTGCCAAGTTTTGTAAAATTAATTTTTTAATCATAGCACTTTGATTAAAATTTGCGGCTTTGTTTTTAGAATCTTTTTTTGCGTTTTCTAATTTTTCTTCTTCGCTAATTTCATCTTCGCTTGAAGATTTATCTCCTTCTTTTTTGTTTTTTTGATCAAGAGTTTTTTTAGAATTGAGAGGCGAGTTTTTGTTGTTAAGATTTTTTTTGGTAGATTTTTCGTTGATTTGCTTTTTCATGAATGAAGAAAGCTTTTTCTCTATTTCTTGAGACATATCTTTTTTTGTAAAAAAATTTACTGATTTTGGATTTTTTAGCCTAACTATTAACTAATAAAAAAAACTCAAGTGCTTGAAAGTTTTCTGGTTCAGCCATTTATTGCTTTGATTTTGATTTCAATTATTTGCGGTTTGTTGGGCGTTTTTGTTTTGTGGAAAAAACTATCTTATTTTGGCGACGCTTTGTCGCACTCAATTTTGTTTGGTTTGGTTTTAAGTGCTTTTTTTGAAGTTAATCAAATTTTGGCACTAATAATTTTTGCCTTTATTTTTTCGTTTTTGGTCGCGCTAATTTCACAAAATCGCTATTTTTCAAAAGACGCAATTGTGATGATTTTGTCTTATTTTTTAATCTCGTTGGCAATAATTTTAAATGATGTTTTTGTTAAAGATTTTTATTTTAATTCTTACATTTTTGGAGACATTTTAACGGCTCAAACCCAAGAAATTCAATGTCTTGCGGCAATTACAATAATAACGATTATTTATGTTATTATTTCTTTTAAAAAAATTTTACTAATTAATTTTAATCAAGATTTGGCAAAGGTTGAAAATATAAAAACCGAGTTTTGGAATATTTCATTTTTAATCTTACTTTCTCTTTCAATTGCTCTTTCGGCTAGAATTGTGGGCGTTTTTTTGATGACGGCTTTGTTAATTTTACCAGCCGCAATTGCTCGCATTTTTGCAATTTCGGCAAGTCAAATGATGGTTTTAAGTTTAATAATCGCCATTTTAGTTGCCGCCTTTTCTTTCAAGGTTGCGAGCCTTTACGATCTAAATATTAGCTCAATGATTGTAGCTGGGTTTTCAGTAATTTTTATTCTAAGTTTAATTTTTAAAAAAGTTTTTCAAGCATGTCGAATTTAAGCAAAAAAACCGCAGTTGTTTTATTTAATTTGGGCGGGCCAGATAAAATAGAATCGGTGCAAAATTTTTTATTTAACTTGTTCAACGACCACGCCATAATTGGTTTGCCGCAACCTTTCCGTTTTCTTTTGGCAAAATTTATTTCTTCAAAAAGAGTTAAAAAAGCGCAAGGAATTTATTCTAAAATTGGCGGTAAATCGCCGTTGCTCGAAATTACTTTGCAACAAGCGCACGAATTGGAAAAAGAACTTTCTTTTTTGGGAAATTTCAAAGTTTTTGTGGCGATGCGCTATTGGAAGCCTTTTGCTTGCGAAACAATTTTGGAAATAAAAAATTACGAACCAGATGAATTGATTTTACTTCCGCTTTATCCGCAGTTTTCAAGCGCAACTTCCGAAACTTCAATTGACGAATTTGTCAAAAAATTTGCACTTCAAAACCTTAAATCTAATAAAAAAATCACCACAAAAGTTGTTTGTTGTTATCCAATTCAGCCAAGTTTTATCAAGTCTCACGCTGTTTTAATTAAACAAACAATTTCTAAATTTTACGATAAAGATTTAAGCGAATTTCGTTTTTTATTTTCAGCGCATGGTTTACCCCAAAAGTTGATAAATGCTGGCGATCCTTATGTTTTTCAGGTTGAAGAAACCACCAAAAAAATCATCGAAGCCTTGGGCGAAATTCTAAAAATTTCTCACGAAGAAATTACAAAAAAAATAGACTTTCAAATTTGTTACCAGTCAAAAGTTGGTCCATTAAAATGGACTTCGCCAAGTCTGGATCAAGAAATAAGAAGGGTTGCTTTGGATAAAAAAATTCCGGTAATTATTCCGGTTGCTTTTGTTTCTGATCACTCGGAAACATTGGTTGAACTTGATATTGACTATAAAGAAATGGCCGAAGATTTGGGCATAAAAGATTATCTACGAGTTCCGTCTCTTAATTTTGAAGGAAATTTTATCAAAAGTTTGTTCGAAATTTGCAAAAGCGTTGATTCAAAAGAAGATTCAAAGATTTTTTGCGCACAAAATCCAGAAAGAATATGTCCAAAAAACATGAAAATGTGTCCTAATCAAAATTTTAATTAACCCTAAAATTATTAGCATGATTTTTGTTGATGTTGAGGTGAAAAGTAAAAAGTGGAGCGAGCAAAAGAATATTGAAAAAATGGTGCAAGAAATCTGCGCTAAAGTTATTTTACTTACCGAATTGAAAAAAATTTTAACAAAAAATTTTAGGCTAGAAGCTTCATTTTCTTTGGTTTGTAATTCGCAAATGAAAAAAATAAATTTTAAGTTTTGTGGCAAAAACAAGCCGACAAATGTTTTGTCATTTGCTAGTTTAGATGAAAAATTAATTCGCAAAGATGGTTTAAAAAAAACAATTGGTGGTGCGAATTATCTTTTTTTGGGCGACGTTGTTATTGCCTTTGAAACGCTAAAAAAAGAAGCTATCGAGCAAAAAAAGACCTTTGAAAATCATTTAACTCATCTGATTTTACACAGTATTTTGCATTTAATTGGCTTTGATCACGAAGATGAAAAAATGGCAGAAATTATGGAAAATTTGGAAGTAAAAATTCTCAAAAAACTAAAAATAAAAAATCCCTACATCTAATTAAATTAAGTCAATCAATGGAAGGTTCTTCGAGCAAGAGTTTTAAAACATTAAGCAACAAAGTTCGTCTAAAAAAGTTATTCGATTTCTTGATTAATTTGTTTGGCAAGAAAACCAAAAAAACTTTTTTTTCAGTCATTTCGCATTTGTTAG
>CANEUK010000102.1 GCA_947441695.1 Rickettsiales bacterium | reverse complement strand
TCATTTTCTGAACAAATTTTTGCCAAAAAGACAAAGTTAGCACTATCAAGAGATAGATGTTTTGGTATAGAGCCTGTCTTTAAATTTATTCAAATTCTTTCGTGAGAAAAAATTTGATTCAAAATTGCGACTGATAAAGTTTTTGTTGCGCCATCAAAGCCAACATTTTGTAAGCAATTTGAATTGTAGCAAGTTGCGCATTTGAGTAATCTTGCTCAAAAAGTAAAATTTGATAAGTGGTGGTGCGACCTTGTTTTAAAAGCTTGCGCTCATTTTCTAATTTTAGTTTTTGGGCGTTTTCAATTGATTGAGAAAGTGCCAAATTTTCTTTGTAAATGGTCAAATTTTGCACCAAATTTTGCCAATCATTTTCTTGTTCAAAAACCTTTTGTTGATAATTTATTTTTGCCGACGAAGCGTTTAAAACCGCGCCTTGTCTGATTTGAGAAGTTAAGTCAAAATTTATCGGCATCGAAAGTTTTACGCCAAAAGTTCCCGCACTTCCGTTTCTTTGAAACGAATTGTAAATAGCTTGTTCGTTGCTTGGTTGAATTTGGTTTTGCAAGTAAGATCCATAAACGCTCAAAGCTGGTTTGTTATTTTCTTCTTCGAGTTTTGCGCTGGCAACCGCCGCTTTCATGTTGGCTTCATAGGCTTTTATATCAAAGCGATTATCGCCTTTAATTTGCGGAACCAAAAATTTTTTAAGTTGGTTAAAATCAATTTCAGAAAGCTTTTGCGTCACTTCGTTTGAATTAATGTAGCGTTGCTTATTGAAATCGCGCGCTGCCAATTTTTCATCATTTTGGGCTTGTTGCAAAGTTAGTTTTCTGCTTTCAAAAAGGGCTTTGGCTTGCAAAACGTCGGCTTTGTCGCCCAAATTCATTTTTTCTTTTTTAGAAACATAATCCAAAATTTGTTTAGAGTTTTGAAGGGCGTTTTGCTGAATTTGAACAATTTTTCTAGCCGCCACCAAAGCCCAATAAGATTGTTGGGCGCCAACCAGCGCAAGAACCGAAACCGACTTGGCATTTAATTTTTGGGCTTCGTTGGCAAAATAAATTGAATCTTTATTGGCTTTGGTGGCCGCGCCAAACCTGTTTTGCAAAAGCGGAAGCGATAATTCAATTGTTGGAATGCTTTGATAATTCGATGTTGCAAGGCTTGAATTAACAAAATTATTAGTGCTTAAACCTTTGTAGGTGATGTGGTTTAGCGAATAATAAAGTTTGGTGTTCAAGCCAAAATCGGCAGTTTGCGTAATTCCCGCCTGACTATTTTGGGTATAAGTTTTTGTATAGCGCACAATTTGCAAAGCTTGATTTTGCTCGGTGAAAGCCGTTTGCGTGCTGGCAAAAAAGTTAATCGAAGTCACCAATTTTGCTTTTTCTTTAAGCTTTTCAAAGGCTTCGGCATTTTGATTGGCGGCAATAACCGCAAGATTTTCACCTTTTACTTGTTGCAAAAAATCTTCTAACGAAAGTTGATTTGAAGGCTGGATTGAATTTTGCGCCAAAGCGTTTTTTAGGGTAAAAACCAAAAGTAAAACGACGCCGCAATAAAACAGTTTTTTTAACATCTTTAAAATGAATCAAAATTAGAAAATGAGTTCCTTAATTAGTTTTTTTTCAAATAAGATTGAAACGATTTTTTTACAAAAAAAATTGCCAAAAAAAATTGCCGTGGCGGTTTCTGGCGGTTCAGATTCGCTGGCTTTAACGCTGCTTTTAAAAGAATTTTGCGCCACAAAAAAAATAAAATTATTTGCAATTAGCGTTGACCATAAAATGCGCCAAAACTCGTCGAAAGAACTTTTAGAACTTGGCAAAATTTTGCAGCAACAAAAAATTTCTCACCAAATTTTAGAAGTTGAAACCCAAAAAATACCGCAAAAAAATATCGAAGCCAATCTTCGCCAAGCGCGCTACAACTTGCTTTACGAGTTTTGCCTTAAAAATAAAATTGGGTTTTTATTTCTTGGTCACCAACTTGACGATGTGGCAGAAAATTTTTTGATTCGGCTGTTTCGCGGCTCGGGTTTGGACGGTTTATCGACAATTTCAGAAATATCGCAGCACAAAAAAATTAAGTTGGTGCGACCTTTTTTAGATTTTAACAAAAGCGACTTAAAAGATTTTTTAACCGAACAAAAAATTGAATGGTTCGAAGATGAAAGCAACGCAGATGAAAAATTTTTGCGCAATAAAATCAGAAATTTTTTTAGCACTTTTGAAGAAAAAAACTTGATTCAAAAGCGCGTCAAAAGTGCTTGCGATGAAATTTCTCAAATGCGCGATTTGTTCGACAAAATAATGCTCAAAAGCGCGAAAAAGCTTTTGAAAAAAGTTTTAAACGAAAAAAACCAAGTAAGTTTTTTGATTGATTTTAAGCGTTTAAAAAAAACTGACGAAAAAACCGCCTTAAAAATTTTGGCTTTGCTGGCAATGGAAGTTAGCCAACAAAATTACAAACCGCGCCTGAAAGATTTGAAAAATTTTTATGAATATTTGCGCGCAAACCAAAAAATTAAGCCGCGTAATTTTTATGGTTGCCAAATTTTGCAACACGACGAAGAGCGTTTATTGATAAGCTCGCAAAAGCAAATTACTAATTTTTATTTTCGCACAATTTTGGGCAAAATTTTTTAGCCTTTATCAAAAAAAGCCGAATAAATCCTTTAAAAATCATGAACCATCTCAAAAATTATTTAACCGAAATTGTTAAAACCAAAAATAGCAAAATTGCTGGCGAACACGCTTATCGCGGTTTTTTGCAAAATCTTTTACATCAAATTTTGCCCGAAGAAATTCGCGCCATCAACGAACCCGCAAAAGTCGATTGGGGCAAACCAGACTTGGTTTTGGTTAAAAACGAAATTCAAATTGGTTATATCGAAACCAAAGATTTGGGCGATAAATTGAACCTCAAAAAAGACGACGAACAATTTGAACGCTATCGCAACGCCGCGCCAAATCTGGTTATTAGCAATTATTTAGATTTTTGGTTTTTCTTTAAAGGCAAATTGATTGCCGAAGTTGCAATTGCCAAAATTGAAAACTCAAAACTGGTTTTTCTGCCCGAAAATTTTGATGAATTTATCGCGCGCTTCGAAAATTTTTCACTCGAAATTTCGCAATCGCTAAATTCGCCGCAAAGCTTGGCGGCGTTGATGGCAAAGAAAGCCAAATTATTGGCAATTGCCATTGAAAAAGCCTTGATTTTTGACCAAGAACGCAACATTAAAAACTCGCTAACCGACGAAATCGAAGCCTTCAAAGACATTTTAATTAAAGACATCAAACCCAAACAATTTGCCGATCTTTACGCCCAAACCATAACTTATGGAATGTTTGCGGCGCGCCTTCACGACCAATCTTTAAACAGTTTTTCCCGCCAAAAAGCGGCAGATTTAATTCCCAAAACCAACCCGTTTTTGCGCAAACTTTTTGCCTATGTTGCTGGCCCAGATTTAGACGAGCGTTTGGTGCAAATTGTTGAAGATTTGGCTCAAATTTTTTGCGCTACCGATCTTGGCGCGCTTTTGCAAAACTTTGGCGCGGCTAATAATCGCCAAGATCCAATCATTCATTTTTACGAAACTTTTTTAAGCCAATATGATCCAGCTTTGCGCAAAAGTCGCGGCGTTTGGTACACGCCACAAGCAATTGTAAATTTTATTGTGCGCGCAGTTGACGAAGTTTTGGTTGGCGAATTTGGCTTAAAACACGGAATTGCTAGCACCGAAAAAATCAGCAAAGAAATTTTTAGCCAAGAACAAAACAAACCAATTACGCAAGAATTTCACAAAGTGCAAATTCTTGACCCCGCAACTGGCACCGGAACTTTTTTGTGCGAATTAATCAGACAAATTCATGCCAAATTTCAGGGGCAACCAGCCCTTTGGCAAACTTATGTTGACGAGCATTTAATTTCGCGCCTTAACGGTTTTGAAATTTTAATGGCAAGTTACGCCATGGCGCATTTGAAGCTCGATTTGTTGTTGACCGAAACTGGCTATAAATCTTTGTCGCAGTCAAACGCCAAACAAAATGCGCGTTTTAAAGTTTTTTTGACCAATTCGCTGGAAGAAAATTTTAAAGTTGCCGAATTGCCTTTTGCCAAATGGCTTTCTGCCGAAGCCAATCAAGCCAATCAAATTAAACGCGACGCGCCCGTGATGGTGATTTTGGGCAATCCGCCTTATTCGGGCGAAAGTCAAAACAAAAGCGACTGGATAATGAAATTGATGGAAGACTACAAAAAAGAACCCAACAGCAACGAAAAACTCAAAGAAAAAAACCCCAAATGGATTAACGATGATTACGTAAAATTTTTGCGTTTTGGGCAATATTTTATCGAAAAAAACGGCGAAGGAATTTTAGCTTTTATCAATCCGCACGGGTTTTTAGATAATCCAACTTTTCGTTCCGTGCGTTTTAGCTTGCTTAAAACTTATGACAAAATTTACACCATCGACCTTCACGGAAATTCTAAGAAAAAAGAAACCGCGCCAAATGGTGAAAAAGACGAAAATGTTTTCGACATTCAACAAGGAGTTTCGATCAATATTTTTGTAAAAAACGGCAAGAAAAAAGCGAGCGATTTGGCGCAAGTTTTTCACTTTGATTTGTTTGGAAAACGCGCTAAAAAGTTCAAATTTTTGGCAGAAAATTCGCTTTCTTCAATTGGCTTTAAAACCCTGCCAAACGTGTCGCCAATGTATTTTATGGTGCCAAAAGATTTTGACTTAAAAAAAGAATATGATTTGGGTTTTTGCCTTGCCGAACTTTTTGCAATTAACAGCGTGGGAATTGTGACGGCAAAAGATGCGGTTTTGATTAACGACAAAAAAGCGATTTGCTTAAAAAATGTTGAAGAATTTTACCAAATCAAAGCTGACAAAAATTTGGTGCAAAAAATTTCTTATCGCCCGTTTGATGAAAAGTTTGTTTATTACGATTTAAAACTGGTTGAAAGAGCCCGCCAAAAGGTGATGAAGCATTTTTTGGCTGGCGAAAATTGGGGGTTGGTTTTTACAAGATTTCAATTCAGAAAAGAAAATCCGTATGCGTTTTGTTTTTTAACACAAAACCTAATTGATATAAATTCATTGCAATCGCCAGGAACTATAAATATCGCTCCACTTTACATCTACCAAACTCAAAACCAGCAAAACACCAACATCGATGATTTGTTTTTTGCCCCAAAATCTAAGCCACAGCGCACGCCAAACTTGAACCCAGAAATTATCAAAGAAATTTCAACCAAACTCGGCTTAGAATTTGCGCCAGATCATGAGTTTAAAACTAATACTGGCGAACCCCTCACCCCAACCCTCTCCCGCAAGGGGAGAGGGAGTTATTCCGAATTTGATATAGCTTCTTCTTCCACTTCTAACAGAGGGAGTT
>CANEUK010000101.1 GCA_947441695.1 Rickettsiales bacterium | reverse complement strand
TTTTTCTTGGTCATTTCCTAACTCACCTTTTTCAAAACCCATTTTCGCCAAGCCGTTTAAAGTATTGGCTAAATGTTGGGGATTGGCATTAGTCAGATTTTGATTAATTGCAGTTTTCAAATCTCTTGGGTTAATTTCTAAATCACTTTTTTCAAAACCCATTTTCGCCAAGCCGTTTAAAGTGTTGGATAATTCTTGGGGATCGGCATTAGTCAGATTTTGATTAATTGCAGTTTCCAAAGCTCTTTGGTCAATTCCTAACTCACTTTTTTCAAAACCCATTTTCGCCAAGCCGTTTAAAGTGTTGGCTAAATGTTGGGGATCGGCATTAGTCAGATTTCCATTAATTGCAGTTTTCAAATCTCTTGGGTCAATTCCTAAATCACTTTTTACAAAACCCATTTGCGCCAAGCCGTTAAGAACTAGACTTAGAGAAATTGGGTCAAAATTATTTAGGTTTTTTCCAATGCCGTATTTAAAAGCATCGATAATATCAGGACTCAGATTTTGTTTTTTAATAAAATTTCTACAGCCATTAATAAAATTTCCGAATTGTCTATCTCTCATTGATGGCATAAACTCAACCGCTTTTTCTTCGATAGATAATCTGATTTGATTTTTTTGTTTTTCTGATAAGTTTTCTTGTTTTGCCAGTTTGTTCAACTCTCCAGCAAGTGCCGCGGCGTTATGTTTTAGATTATTTATTTGTTGTTCGGTTGAGTATGTTGAGAAAGCTGAATTTGTTAACGAACTTGAATTTCCTCGCTGATATTGATTTCCTGACCGATATGGAGTTCTTTGATTTCCTGACTGATATGGATTTTTTTTCATAGCTTAATTTTATTTTTAGGATTTTTTGAATTGCCAAAATTGTAGAATTTAACGACTTATTTTTGGATGAGTAAAAAAATCAATTTATTTAGAAAGCGTTATTCTTTAGCTCTTTTAAATCGCGCAGCGTTTTGTCGAAATATTTGGTTTTAATTAAAACTTGCGCTGCGGCTTCAAATTCTTTGTTTTCAAGCTTTTTTGCCACTTCTTGCAATAAAATTTTTATTCTTTGTTGCAAATTTTTGCGCAAATTTTGGGCTTGGTTTGCAGAAATTTCGGCGACCATTTCTTGCAATTCTAAAATCTCTTCAAGGGTTGCTAAATCTGGCTTTGGCGCGCATGAATCGTTTTCAATATCAATTTTGTTTAATTGCAAAATATAAGAAGCCCGCGCAATTGAATTGCTCAAAATTTTGTAAGCTTTGTTAATTTCAATTGATTTTTCTATGTCAGAAAAGCTTGCGCTGTCTGGATGAAACTGCTTTTGAAATTGAAAATATTTTTGTTCGAGCTGCTCTAAATCAATTTCAAATTTTTGGGGAATTTCAAAAATTTCAAAAAAATTTTTCATACTTTAAAACTTTCTCCGCAACCGCAGCGTCCTTTTTCGTTTGGATTTACAAAATCAAAGCCCGAATTGAGTTCGTCAGTTTTAAAAATCATTTGGCTACCAATTAAAAACATTGAAGCCTTTGGATCGATAAAAATTGCCGCGCCATCGCGCAAAACCACCTCATCAAATTTGGAAATATTTTTATCGCGAACAGCATATTCAATTGCATAAGACATTCCCGAACAACCGCGAGTTCGCACATTAATTTTAATGCCTTCGCAAGGTTCGGCGCGTTGTTTAAGCAGTTCTTTGATTTGAATGATTGCTTCATCGGTAATTTGCAAATAATCAACAATTTGGTTGCCAGTTGCAGAAAATTTTGAATCCATAATTTAAGCTTCAGAATTTTTTTTAGTTTTATAGTCTTGAATAGCCGCTTTGATTGCTTCTTCCGCCAAAACCGAGCAATGAATTTTCACCGGCGGCAAAGATAATTCTTGGGCGATTTCTTTGTTGGTAATTTTTGCCGCTTCGTCAATTTTTTGCCCTTTAATCCATTCGGTTGCCAAAGAGCTTGAAGCAATTGCCGAACCGCAGCCAAAAGTTTTGAATCTGGCGTCGGTAATAACGCCTTCATCAGAAACTTTGATTTGCAATTTCATCACGTCGCCACAAGCTGGCGCGCCAACTAAACCAGTTCCAATGTCGGTTTCGTTTTTGGCAAATGAGCCAACATTTTGCGGATTTTCGTAGTGGTCTAAAAGTTTTTTTGAATATGCCATATAAAAATAGTTATTAATTAATCGGTTGCGGATGCGCGAATTCACTTCGTGCGCAGCAACGCAATTTTCCTAAATTCACGAAGTGAATTTAATATTTTAGTGCGATTTCCAGTTGATAGATTTGATATCAATTCCGTCTTGCATCATTTCCCAAAGCGGACTTAGTTCACGAAGTTTTTGAACCTTTTCTTTTAATAATTTTATTGCGTAGTCAATTTCTTCTTCGGTGGTAAAACGACCAATTCCAAATCTTATGGAAGTGTGCGCCAACTCATCTTCAACGCCCAAAGAATGCAAAACATAAGAAGGTTCAAGCGATGAAGAAGTACAAGCCGAACCGCTCGAAACTGCCAAATCTTTAATTGCCATAATCATTGATTCGCCTTCAATTCCGGCAAAACTAAAGTTTAAATTTCCATCGTAGCGTTGCGTGGCGTCTCCATTCAAATAAACTTCGGTGGTTTCTTTAATGCCGTTGGAAAGTTTTTTGCTAAGCCTAGAAATGCGATTTGCATCTGACGCCATTTCATTTTGGGCAATTTCGGCAGCTTTTCCCAAACCCACAACCAGCGGAGTTGCAAGAGTTCCCGAACGAATTCCGCGTTCTTGTCCGCCGCCACTAATTATCGATTTAATTCGCACTCGCGGTTTGCGACGAATATAAAGCGCGCCAACGCCTTTTGGGCCATAAATTTTATGACCAGAAATGCTCATTAAATCGATATTCATTTCGTTGACGTTTAGCGGAATTTTTCCAAAGGCTTGTGCGGCGTCGGTGTGAAAAAAAACGCCATTTTTTCGGCAAATTTCGCCAATTTCTTTGATTGGCTGAATCACGCCAATTTCGTTATTCACGGTCATGATTGAAACCAAGCAAGTTTTTGGCGTTATTGCAGATTCTAGTTTGGCCAAATCGACAATTCCATTTTGTTGAACTGGCAAAAATGTGACCGAAAATCCTTCTTGTTCAAGGTCGCGAGCCGAATTGATAACGCATTTATGTTCAGTTACAAGCGTGATAATATGATTTTTTTGCGCGCCATAAAAGTGGGCCACGCCTTTGATAGCAAGGTTGTTAGATTCTGTTGCGCCCGAAGTAAAAAATATTTCCTTTGGATCGGCGCCAATTAAATTGGCAACTTGGCGGCGTGCAATTTCAACCATTTCTTCGGCCTTCCAACCCAAAACGTGCGTGCGTGAATGCGGATTACCAAAATCGTTTTTCATGCAATCAACCATTACGTCAATAACCCTGTTATCCATTGGCGTTGTTGATTGGTAGTCGAGATAAATTGGCAGTTTAATTGTCATTTTAGTTTTTGATTTTTTGATAAAATTGTTGCCACACTGTGATAAATTTTGTGATTTCTTCGTTTTTAGTTTCTTTGCCCAAACTTACGCGAATTGCACTTTTAGAAAATTCGGGCGCAATATTCATAGCTTTTAAAACTCGCGATTCTTCAGAAGTTGAACCCGAAGAACAAGCTGGCCCTGCGCTGACGCAAATTCCGTTTAAGTCAAAATTAATTAATTGAGTTTGAGAACTAACATTTTTAAGCGCGATGTAACTTGTGTTTGGAAGGCGCGGCACGTTTTGTGAAAAAATTTTAACATCATCGCCAGCAATTTTGGCAATTTGTTCTTCAAGAAAATCGCGCATTTTTTTTACATTTTCGTATTCAGAAATTCTTTTATCTGCCAATTCGCAAGCTACGCCAAATCCAGCAACTCCGGCTACATTAACAGTTCCAGCGCGTTTTGATTTTTCTTGCTTGCCGCCAAAAATTAATGGTTTTATTTCAAAACCTTTTCGGGTTAAAAGCGCGCCAACTCCTTGCGGACCATTGAGTTTATGCGCTGAAATTGAGGCAAAATCGACATTTAATTTTTCTAAATCTACCTCAATTTTACCAACCGCTTGAACTATGTCGCAATGCAATAAACCACCTTTTTGATGAACTAATTTAGAAATTTCGGCAATTGGCTGAATGGCTCCGGTTTCGTTATTGGCAAGCATTACCGAAACCAAAAAGTTTGCATCCTCAAGTTTTTCAAGCTGATTTTTTAAATCTTCTAAACTGATTAATCCGTTTTCTAGCGAAGCAATTTCGATAATTTTTTTATGTTCTGGGCGACAGTTAAAAACCGAAGAATGTTCAATTGCAGAAAACAAAATTTTATCGCATGAGCTACCAAATATAACGTTGTTGGTTGCTTCGGTTGAGCTTGAAGTAAAAGTGATTTCGTAATTTTTGGCGTTGAGTAAATTTTGCAAAATAGAACGAGCCGTTTCAACAAGATTTTTAGCCTGACGACCGAGTTGGTGAATTGACGAATTATTAAGCGGAAACTGATAAACTTCATTCATCTTTTTCAGTGCTTCGGGTGCTAATTTGGTGGTTGCGTTATGATCTAAAAAAATTATTTGCATAAACTTTGCAGTAAAATTGAATTAAGATAATCGTAAATTTTACTTTCTAAACCGCTCCAAAGATGATGTGTCTTACATTTGATTTTGTTGTTAATACAACCAGTTTTTTCATTTTTGCAACGAGTCATTTTAATTGGTTCGCCAATGGCTTTAATAATTTGAGCCACCGTAATTTCTTCACAATTTTTTGCCAAAAAATAACCACCGTTTGAACCCTTGCTAGAATTTACAATTCCAGCTTTTTTTAACTGTGAAAAAATTTGTTCAAGATAAGAAAGAGAAATTTTTTGCCGCTTAGAAATTGTGGTTAAAGAAATGGGTTGGTTGTTATTATTTTGAGCAATTTCCATTAGAGCCATAACGCCGTATCTTGCTTTGGTGGTTAAAATCATTTTAATTTTTATTTTTTACTTGTTTGTGAAGAGTTTTTAATTCCTACTAATTTAGTAGGCTATTATTAAATTCTATATTTATTTGCCTAAGTTTTGGGTTTTAAAAAAAATATAACTTACGCAAACTGCTTATCTTGCTTTTAAAAAGCTTGATTCTTAGTTTCTTGAACTTGGTTTAATTACCATAGAAACTGTTATTTAACGGTGTCTAAAAATTTCACGTCACGTGTTATTTTATTTAAATTTTTAACCCCAACAATTATAGCCGCGCTTTTTGTTTTTAAGCGTTTTATCTAGGCTAAAAATCCCCTCAAAATAATGACTGAACAATTAAAAAATAACGAGCAAGAACTTGATAGTTTTGCTCAAGAAAACTTTGCGGAACTTTTTGAAGAATACGAAAAAGATAGCCAAAAATTACTCGAAGGAACCGTTGTAAAAGGTGTAATTGTCGGAATTTCTGACAAAGGCGTTGCCGTTGATATTGGCGCAAAATCAGTTGGATTTGTCGATATTGCAGAATTTAAAAGAGATGACGAAATCAACGAAGGAGACGTTGTAGATGTTTTTTTAG
>CANEUK010000100.1 GCA_947441695.1 Rickettsiales bacterium | reverse complement strand
TGATTTACGCGACAGCGCAATAATTGTTAATTTTTGTTTTAAAAAATGCTCAACATTTTCAATTTATTTTTATTTTTACTGGCGTTTTGGATTATGTTTGCAATCTCTGCTGGAAAGGTTTCGTGGGTTTATGTTTTTTTTGGAATTGGCTCTTCGTTATTAGTCAGTATTTTTTCTTACAAATTGCGAATTATAGAAAAAAAAAGCGAGTTGCTATATTTAAGCTTGGGTTTTTATCGCCATTTTTTAAAAATTTTTTTCAATAACTTTTTTGAATCAATCAAGATTGTGCTAAAAATGGCTTTATCAAAAAATGACTTAAATCCTTTAGTTTACGAGGTTAAAATTGACGAAAAAATTAGTTTTAATCCCGCCCTTTTGATGATAAGCCTAAACATGACCGCCGGGCTTTTTTGCATTGGTTTAAAAGATAATAATTCAGAAGATCAAAAAATTTTGGTTCACGCAATTAGCAAAGCGAACTTTAAAAAATTTGATTTCAAAAAAATCTGCAAAAGTTTGAACAACGTAAACGACGATAATTTGGTTTAGATGACAATAAAAATTTCTCAAAAAATTTCTGATTTAAAAGCCGAAATAGCAAAGCACGACAAGGCTTATCATGGTTTTGATGCTCCGCTAATTTCTGACGAAAAATATGATGAATTGCGCAAAAAACTTGAAGAATATCGCGCTAAATTTCCGCAATTCTTTAATCAAGAAAAAGAGCAAGTTGGCGCCAAAGCTTTAGAAGTTTTTTCTAAAGTTTTGCACAAAAAACCGATGCTTTCTCTGGCGAATGGATTTTCAAACGAAGATATTTCCGATTTTATTGATCGAATTAATCGATTTTTGAGCTTAGATAAAAAAGAAGAAATCGGCAATTTATTCAGCTTTTTGTCAACCCAAAAACCTAGTTTTTTTTGCGAAACAAAAATTGATGGTTTGTCTTTTTGCGCTCGCTTTGAAGATGGAAAATTAGTTCAAGCAGCCACTCGCGGCGATGGTTTTGAAGGCGAAGACGTAACTCAAAACGTTAAAACTCTGCAAAATTTTCCGCATATTTTAAAAAGTCAAACTCCGCCAAAAATTTTAGAAATTCGCGGCGAAATTTACATGAGCAAAAAAGATTTTGAAGAGTTGAATTTACGCCAAGAAAATTTAGGTGCTAAAATTTTTGCCAATCCTCGCAACGCAGCCGCTGGTTCACTTCGACAACTTAATTCAGAAATTACTGCTTCAAGAAATTTAAGCTATTTTGCTTATGGTTTGGGCGAAGTTTCGGCCGATTTTAATTGCAATTCGCAAACTCAACTTCATCAAAAATTGCAAGAATTTGGTTTTAAAACCGAGCCAAATTCAAGGCTTTGTGAAAATATTGACGAGATATTAGAAATTTATCAAAAAGTTGGCGAAAGTCGCTACCAACTTGACTACGACATTGATGGAATGGTTTACAAAGTTAACGATTTTGAGTTACAAACTCGCTTAGGATTTGTCGCCAGAAGCCCTAGATGGGCAATTGCGCATAAATTTCCAGCGCAAAAAGCCAAAACACAAATCGAAAATATTATCATTCAAGTTGGTAGAACTGGCGCGCTAACTCCGGTTGCTAAGTTAAAGCCAGTAAATATTGGTGGTGTTGTTGTTTCGCGCGCTACGCTTCACAATCAAGACGAAATTGCTCGAAAAGATATTCGTATTGGCGACATAGTTTTAATTCAGCGCGCAGGAGACGTGATTCCGCAAGTTTTAGAAGTTGATTTAAGTAAAAGAAAAACTGAATCGCCAAGTTTTGTTTTTCCTGATAATTGTCCAGTTTGCGGTAGCAAAGTGGCAAAAACTCAAGATGACGCAATAATTCGCTGTTTGGGAGGTTTATCTTGCGAGGCGCAATTGGTAGAAACTCTGAAACATTTTGTTTCGAAAGACGCTTTTGACATTTTGGGTTTGGGCAAAAAGCAAATTGAAAATTTTTTTGCGGAAGGAAGAATTAAAAGCTTTTCCGACATTTTTTTGCTACAAAAAAACGAAGAAAAATCAGAAAATCCTTTAGCGCAAAAAGCAGGTTGGGGACAAAAATCGATTGAAAATTTATTTTTAGCAATCGAAGAAAAACGCCGAATCGGCTTAGAAAAATTTATTTACGCAATTGGAATTAGACATGTTGGCGAAACAACTTCTAAACAACTGGCTCAACATTTTGCATCTTGTGAAAATTTTATTGACGCAATGTTAAAGCTAGCAAATTCATCGGCAGAATTTGAACAAATTTATCAAGAATTAGTAGCTCTTGATGGAATTGGAGAAAAAATGGCTCAAGCCTTATTAGATTATTTTCGTGACAACAGAAATTTAAAAATGGTTTTAGATTTAACGCCTCAATTGAAAATTTCTAACGCAATTATCAAAAACTCTGAATCAAAATTTAGCGGAAAATCAATAATTTTTACTGGCTCTTTAATTAATATGAGTCGCTCCGAAGCTAAGAAAAAAGCCGAAGATTTAGGCTTGAAAGTTGTTGGATCTGTTTCAAGTAAAACTGACTTTGTGGTTGCTGGAATTGACTCTGGTTCAAAATTAAAAAAAGCCAATGAACTTGGTTTAAAAGTTTTAAATCAAGAAGAATGGCTTAAAATGAGTGAGGAAAATTAATGAAAAAAATCGTAATTTTTTTGATAAAATTTTATCAATTTTTTTTGTCTCTTTTGTTTGGTTGCAACAAATGCAGATTTTCGCCAACTTGTTCAAATTACATAATTGAAGCAATCAACAAAAAAGGATTGCTAAAAGGCGCGGCGCTTGGGACATTGCGCTTGTTAAAATGCCATCCTTTTTCCAAAAAAAATGGCTTTGATCCAGTTAAATAAACCAAATATGTTTCAGCTATTTTTTGCTACTTTTTTACTTTTTTTTTGCCCATTTTTTCTTTCTAGCAGTTTTGCGGCCGAATCTCAAACTTTAGAAGAAATTACCTCTGAACTAAGAGTCAAAAAAAAGGCGATGGAGCCTTTTGATTCTAAGAAAATAAAAATTGATATCGAGTCTTTGGGCTTGGACGATCTTGATAAAAAACCAACCGAAAAAAATCCTGAAGAAAAAAATTCCAAAGAAATTCCTAAAAAAGATCTAGAAGAGCTAAAAAAAGACGAATTGCAAAAAGAAGGATCTTCTAAAATTCAAGATAAAGAGAAAGAAAGCTTAGAAAAAAAATCAGAACAAGGATTGGAATTCTCTTCTAAAATTCGAGATTCTGCGAATAAAAAACACACAAAAGAAGATCTCAAAAAAGCGAAAGAAAGTTTAAAAACCCATGAAAAAGAAGAAAAATTATCGCCAAAAAATATAGAAAAAAAACCGACCGAAAAATATATCAATTCAATCAAAAAAAATAATTTAAAAAAGCGTTTGCAGCTAGAAAAACAAAGAAAAGATAACGAAGAAAAGCGTCAAGAAAAATTAAAAAAACTTAACGAACTGCGAGAAAAATATTTATTAAAAACAAATAAAGATTTTGATTTACAAAACCAAAGCGATTTAGAAGGAGAAGAGGGCGATGGCGAGATAAAAATAGTGCCACAAAAAAAAGACATCAATCGCTTTGCTTTAGAAGAATTGCCAGCGCCGCCAATTTTAAATCGTTTTAGAACTTCAGATAATCTTCATATTCCAACCATTCCAACTTTTGCTGAAAGGCTTGACGCCTTATTCGAAGCTGTTTCAAGTGGCGATGTTAATTTTTTTAATGGAATTTATAAAAATATTGAAAATCCCGATGCTAGAAATAGGTCAGGTGACACAATTTTAACTTACTCAATACTTTTGAAAAAACATGCAATTGCTGCTTCAGTTCTTGCTAAAGAAGCTAATCCAGATTTGCCAAATGCTCTGGGATATACTCCAATTGACATTGCGATTGAAATGCTCGACATAAAATCTATTGAACTTTTAGCTAATAATAACGCCAACATTCATTATTCTGACGGATTTGGCAGAACTTATTTAATGCACGCTGTGCGAGTTGGTTTTTTGCCTGCGGTTGAATTTTTTATTTCAAGAGGAGTTGACGTGAATTCTATGGATAATGATGGATTTACAGCCCTTGCAATTGCTTATCGCCACAAGAAAGAAGTTATTGTAAAATTTTTACTTAAAAATGGAGCAAAAACTTGGATTGAAAAACCTTACAACCCAGAACGAGAATCTTTAATTAAAGAACTTGAAAATCACTGGAGATAAGTCTTTTTTAATTTTTTTAAAATTTAGTCAATCAAACTAACCTAAAAAAACATGCTATCTTTTGGAAAAACAAGTAACGAAAAAGCGTTGAATTTAAAGGCTCTAAGCAGATTTTTATTTTGTATTAGCACAATTGTTTTTGGAATAACTTTTAACAGCAAATCAACCCAAGCACAAATTGAAAATTTATATAATGAACAAACAGACCAAGTTGCGGGAATAACAAGTTTAATGTCTGCGGTTGTTGGAAACGACATTGATGGCGTAAGATTTTTTAGCAAATCTGGCAGCGCAATTTTAAATCAAAAAAACTCTGGAGGAGCCACAGCTCTTCATATAGCTTGTCGTGAAAAAAATTTAGAAGCTGTTAAAATTTTACTTGAAAATAAAGCCGATGTTAATGTTTCTGATAATGAAGATTGGACGCCAATCATGAGAGCGTCTTTGGCTGGCGAGTCTGAAATTGTCAGGCTTTTGCTTGAAAACAATGCTCAAGCCAACAATTTAAATTCAGTTAAAGAGTCGGCAATAATTCATGCAGCTTCATCAGATTGTTTTGAATGCCTTAATTTGATGTTAGAAAAATTTAACTTTATCAAGCTAATGAATTTTGAGCTGCTTAAAAATCAGTTAAGCCTCGCTTATAATATTTCTCAAAACCACGATAAAAAAGAAATTCAAAATCTTATTTCGGCTTATCTTGATAAGTCGATAAAGATGTCGTCTTTAGTTGATTCTGACGAAGAAATTTCTGAAGGTTTAAAAGATGAAATTGAAAAAATAAATGAGCCTTACGAGTTTATTTCTGCTCCAATTTACCCTTCTAAAGATAAAAAATTTAGATTTGTTAGCAAAAATTCATCAAATCAAAAAGAGATTAAAAATTTTCATCAAATTGATGAAATATCAATTTCAAAAAAAGAAACTCCAAATTTAACAAAAAGAGCCAAAACTAACCAAGATAAAGGCAATAAAGTTTATAAATTTTTGAGTAATAATGATTTTTCTCAAAAACAAGAAGCTTTGCCAATAAAAGCTGAAACCGATTCTGATTCTACAAAAACAATCGAAGAATCCGAACTTCCTAAAATGAAAGTTTTTAATCTTAAAAAAGGTCAAGAAGCTGATTCTGATTCTATAAAAAAAGTTGAAGAACCTAAAACTTTCGAACTTCCTAAAATGAAAGTTTTTAATCTTAAAAAAGGTCAAGAAACCGATTCTGATTCTACAAAAACAATCGAAGAACCTAAAACTTTCGAACTTCCTAAAATGAAAGTTTTTAATCTTAAAAAAGGTCAAGAAACCGATTCTGATTCTACAAAAACAAT
>CANEUK010000099.1 GCA_947441695.1 Rickettsiales bacterium | reverse complement strand
TTTTTTGAGTTGATTCTATTTTTTCGCTAAATTTTTGCCTAGGAATTTCAAGCTTAATTTGATTGGTCAATTCAAGAGTTGCTGCCGCAATTTTTGGATCAATTTTTGCCTTAATTTGTGGGTTAAAAATTTTTTCAATAAAGTTGGTGGTGTTTTCAAAAAAGCTTGTCACATCAAGCGTGGAAAAACTTCCTACTTCGCAAACATTTCGCGAAATGCTTAAAAGTTCAAAATAACGAGCAAAAAGTTCTGAAATAAATTGCTCGGGTTTATAGCTTTTTAGGGCTTCAACCATCAATCTTTTTACCTCGCCACGCAAAGTTAAAATTGGCGCTTCGCGATTTTTCATGTCAAAACCAATGCAAGAGCGAAATTCTTCGCCCAAATTTAAGCCGCTTTCAAATTCAAAAGCGTGCGCCATTTCATGCGCCATAAGATTATGTGACAAATTGCGCAAAATAATTTTGGGGCTTTGACGACGCAAAATTTTGCCTAAAGTTTTGTCGTAAAAACTTTTTTGTTCGGTTAAAAAACATCCCAAATTAGTGTCCCAGCCTTTGATAATCTTAACTTCAAACCTTAGTTGCTGTTGGGCTAGTTTGGTTAAAATTAAATCAAGCCCGTCGCGAAAAATTTCAATTCGGTAAAGCTCAAAAAAAGTTTTCACAAACTTTTCCAAGTTTTTTTCACCTTCAAAATCAACCTGTGGCGCAATTATTTTTTTAAAAAAGTCGTTCATTTTGATTAATTTTAACCCAAGTTTTTTACTTCCCTATTTCTTGCAAAGGAGGTTTTGTAGGTTCGGCTTTTATAGGTTTAAAATTGCAACTTGGTTTTTTTGTAGCTAAAAAATCTTCTATTTCTTCAGAGGTTGGGCAGGTTTTTATAAGTTCTGCTTTTATTTTGGCTCTTTCTTGATTTTTTCTTAAAAATTTTTCTATTTCTTCAATTTCTGGTTTTGGGATTGGGTTTTTCTCGTAATCAAGTTCTTTTAGATTACGAAGATCAAAAACTTTATTAGAAATAGAAGTGAGTTG
The DNA here is from genome assembly GCA_947441695.1 of Rickettsiales bacterium. Taxonomy (GTDB): domain Bacteria; phylum Pseudomonadota; class Alphaproteobacteria; order Rickettsiales; family UBA1997; genus UBA2645. Next base: position 4,583 of record CANEUK010000099.1, on the reverse strand, counting down.
ATTATCTGCCAGATAGAGATTTTCAAGCTGCGTAAGATCAAAAATTTGGTCGGGAAGAGAAGTGAGTTTTAAGCCAGATAAATCCAATGATTTAGAGTTTGTTGATTTGCACCATAAAATTATTTCGACCGCTTCTTCTCGTCTTTCTTTTTGCTTTCCATCAATATCATGCTCATTGACCCAAGCGTTTAAGCCTTCGACAAGCTCTATTATTTTAGGAAAATCTTCAATTGGCCTATCTTTCTCGAAATAAAGATTTTTTAATTTGTTAAAATTAGCAATTTTACCAGAAATAGAAGTGAGTTGATTACCTTCAAGATGAAGCTCTTTGAGCTGGATTAGATCAAAAATTTGGTCAGGAAGAGAAGTGAGTTTTAAGCCAGATAAATCTAATGATTCAGAGTTGTTTAACTTGCAGTTTAAGATTTTTTTCGCTGCCTTTTGCTTTTTATTTTTTTGATCTTCGTCAATTTCATCTTCAACCCAAGCGTTTAAGCCTTCGTTAGCTTTTAAGCCTTCTTCAAAAAGTTTTTCATAGGGGTTTTTCATTGGGCTTTCTTCTTCAAAATAGTAACCTTTCTTCATGCCATTTTCTCCTTTTCTTGAGTTTTTGGAAGTTTTAGAGGCTCTATTTCTCGAACTATAATTTTTGAATTTGGTTGATGATTTTTTTGTAAATTTTCTTCGGTGAGATCTGGATTATCAAGAATAACATTGCGTAAGTTGAGAAGAGAAACAATCTCTTTGGGAATACGAAGAGATTTTGGACTGCCCTTGAGATCAAGATGTTTTAACTTAGTAAGATTAGCTATTTTAGGGGAAATAGATTTAAGTCTATTATTGTTTAGATATAGTTCCTCAAGGTTTTCGAGATCAAAAATTGCATCAGGAAGAGAACTGAGTTCCAAATTACCTAGAATCAATTGTTTGCGACTACCTTCCTTAGCTTCAAAGATTCTTTTAGATGCTGTTTGCCTTGATTTTTTTTGCTCTTCACTGATTTTATTTTCATTAACCCAATCACTTAAATTCTTTTTGCACTCTTTTAGAGAAGCTATTGACAACTCAAAACTATCTATTTCCATTTTTTAGGTGTTTTTGGTTAAAAAAATAATTTTTTAAAATGTGAATTTTAAAAATTAAAACTTGAACTGATTGTTAAAAAACTTGGTTTTTAAAAATTTTTTCGGCAGTTTTTTTTGCGATTCACAAAAAAATTAATCAGGTTTTTGGGTTTGTAAAAAATTATTCTGCCGCAATTTTAATAATTTTAGCGGCTCCAAAAACCGAAACGCTGCCAATAAAAACGCAAAATCCTGACAATATTTTAAAACTAGCCAAAAAGTCTTTTTCGCCAAGCCCGCCAAAAACAATCAACAAAATTGGAATAATTAGCGGAAAAGCAATCACCGCAACCATCGAAGCTGAATTAGTCAAAACAGCAAAACTGCCGCAAAAAGTAGTGATAAAATTGATGGAAATTGTGGCAAACAAAATTAGCAGCAAAAAATTTTGAGCAAAATCAAGATCAAAGCCCGCCAATAAAGCAATTGGCAAAATAGAAATTAAAATTGGCAAAGCGTTGGTTAGCCAATTTGACAGCATTTTTGCCAGAATAAAAGTTTCGAAATTGTCAATTGAGCCTAAAATTTGTTCAATTGTTCCATCGTCAAAATCTTTTTTAAAAAATTCGCTAGAAGAAAAAATCAAACAAGAAAGCAAAGAAAAGCAGATAATTAAAATTGAATAAAAAGCCGTAGATTCTTGATTTGGTTGGTTTTGGGCAATTATAAAAAAAATTGCGACCGAAATTAAAAAGAACAAAAAATTAGCCAAAATTTTGCCAAAATTTTGCCAAGAAACAAGAAATTCTTGCCAAAAAACTATCCAGAAAGTTTGACCCAAATATTTCATTTATTATCTACCATAAATATCGCTAAACCTTATTATATCGTCTTCGCCAAGATAAGAACCAGTTTGCACTTCGATTAATTCAAGCGGAATTTGACCTCTATTTTCGAGGCGATGTTTTTTTCCAACCGGAATATAAGTTGATTCATCTTCGGTCATTATAAATTCTTTGTTGCCGCAAGTTACGTTTGCGGTTCCTTTAACCACAACCCAATGTTCGGCTCGATGATTGTGCATTTGCAAAGAAAGTGAGGCTTTTGGATTAACAACAATTTTTTTCACCTTAAAACGATTGGAAATATCGATATTTTCAAAACTGCCCCAAGGTCGCAAAACTTTGGTGTGCGACCTACATTCTTCGCGTTTTTGTTTTTTTAAGTTTTCAAACAGCTCTTTTACGTCTTGCGAGTTGTTTTTATTGGCAATCAAAACAACGTCTTTAAGCGCGATAATAATCAAATTTTCTACGCCAATTGTGGCAACCAAATGATTACGAGAATTTATATAACAATTATTGGTTTTTATCGCAGAAACATCGCCAATTAAACTATTTTGATTTTCGTCTTTTGGAGTTATTTCCGAAATCGCTTGCCAAGATCCAACGTCGCACCAGCCAATTTCAACTGGCACAACCGCAACTTTTTTGGCTTTTTCCATTATTGCATAATCAACAGAAATATTGGCGCATTTTTCAAAATCTTCAGCAAATAATCTGATAAAATCTAGGTCGCGAACCGATTTATTGTGGCTATTGCAACAAGAAATAAAGGTTTCGTTTTGTAGCTTTTGTAAATTTTCTAAATAGGTCGAAGCTTTGAATAAAAAAATTCCACTATTCCAAAAATATTTACCGCTTTTTAAAAACTCGTTTGCCCTTTGTTCGCTTGGCTTTTCAACAAATTTTTCTACCGCGAATTCTTCGTCAAATTCGGTTAATTTTTCGCCACGCTCAATATATCCATATCCGGTTTCTGGTTTATTTGGAACAACGCCAAAAGTTATCAGATATTCTTTTTGCGCCAATTTTATGGCTTTTTTTACCTGAAAAATAAATTTATCTTCGTCTTTAATTAAATGATCCGAAGGCATCACCAACATTAAATCGTCTTTTTTTGGATTTTTTGTAATTATCTCTAACGCAGCAATTGCAATTGCTGGGGCGGTGTTTTTGGCAACTGGTTCTAAAATTATTGATTGAGCTTCAATTTTAATTTTTTGTAGTTCTTCAGACGCGCTAAATCTATGTTCATTATTACAAATAATAATTGGGCTATAAAAATCTGCCAAATTTTTGGTGCGCAAAGCAGTTTTTTGAAATAACGAGTTTTCGCCAAAAAAATCTAAAAACTGCTTTGGATTTAAGCTGCGTGAAACTGGCCATAATCTGGTTCCAGAACCGCCAGAAAGTATAACTGGAGTTATTTTCATTTTTAATTCTCCTCACAAAAGAGATCGATGGCCGCAAAGCCAGAAATGGCAAGTTTTCTTACCGATTTGATGTTGTTTAAATTGATTCCACCAAGAGCAAAGATTTGAGGCTCCCAAAGTGAATGTGCAAGGTATTTAGCCTTTTTGGTTTGGAAAGAAATTTTTGCCAAATTTTTTAAACCAAAAGTGGTTGCGCCAATATGGCTTGTGGTGGCAAAAATTGGTGAAATAAAAATTAGATCTGGTTTTAACTTTTTTGCCTTTAAAAAAGACCTAAAACTGTGGCAAGAAATGCTAAAAATAAAATCTTTGGGAAGAGATTTTTTCTTTAAAAATTGCAAAGGAATTTTGTTTAAATCAGAAAAATGAACGCCGTTTGCTTTGATTTTTCTTGCCAGTTCAAAATCTTTTCCAATCAATATTTTCAATTGCTTTGGACGCGCTAGCTGAATAATTTTTTGAGCAAATTCTTCGCGCGACTTTTTATCTAAATCATATTCGCGAATTACAATTGTAGAATTTCTTGGCAAGTTTTGAATGGTTTTATCAAAATTTAAAACCTTGGTTCGATCGGTAAAAAAAACTGGTTTTTGAGCGAACTTTTTTATTTCAAACAAAATTTTTTGATTCATGAAAATCTCAATTAAAAACAACTTACTTTCAATTAATCGCAAAATCGCAAAAGCCTGCCAAACCTACAAAAGAGAAGCTGATTCGGTAAATTTGGTTGCGGTTTCTAAAACATCTTCTGAACAAAAAATTTACGAAGCAATTGATTTGGGATGTAAAATTTTTGGCGAAAACTACGTAAAAGAAGCGCGAGAAAAATGGACAGAAATTAAAAAAAAATTTCCCGAAATTAAATTGCATTTTATTGGTCACTTGCAAAGCAACAAAGCCGATCAAGCCGTTGATTTATTTGACTGCATTGAAACCCTAGACAATAAAAAATTAGCTTTGGCACTAAAAAAAGAAATTGCCAAAAAGCAAAAAAATCCTGAAATTTTTATTCAAATCAATATCGGAGAAGAGCCTCAAAAAGGTGGAATTTTGCCAGCAGAATTTGAAGATTTTTTAAGTTTTTGTCGCGATGAATGTGCATTAAACATAACTGGATTAATGTGCATTCCACCAAGCTTTGAAGCGGCTTCGCCATATTTTGCACTTATGAACAAAATGGCAAAAAAAAGTAATCTAAAAAAACTTTCAATGGGAATGAGCGCCGATTTTGAAGATGCAATTGC
>CANEUK010000098.1 GCA_947441695.1 Rickettsiales bacterium | reverse complement strand
TGGCAATTTTTTTGTCAGTTATTGAAGCATAAAAGTCAGACAAATTCCAACTTGGCGGCGTGTTTTTGGTCATGTGTTTTGATAAATTTTTTTGATAATTTTCGATAATCTTGTGTTGCCTTGCGTAATCATCCAAGAAGCTAAACCCTTCGCTAAATAATGGCTAGACTTGGTTTGCAAAACCAATCCACATGTTCATTTCCTTGAACTTAAATTTTACATGAACATGAGAACGGGATTACAAATCCCCTCCTGCGAAGGGATGTTAATTTATTTATAAAGACCAAAGAAATTTAATAGTTTAAAGCACCATCTTTTTTTATCAGTTCTCAAATAAATATTATGCACTCGCCGGACAGATGAATAAGAATTTTCTTTCCTTTTTTGTGGCTTGATATCTATCTTTTTCGCTAAATGAGAAGATGTTTTGTAGTAAGCAGCTATATTTCTAAGACTTATCTCGCTAAGATGATCTTTAATAAAGCTTTTATGAGTTTGCCCTGCTAAAATTGAGCAACAAAGAATTTTTAAATCAGATAAATATTTTTCCCCACTTTTTGTAAATTCGTTATACAAATCAACATTGCATTTCTCGCTTTTTAGAACTTTACAAGATGCGTCTAGATAGGATTTATAGCTTTCCGAAATTTCCCTTTCTACTTCTTTTGAATTGGCGGAATATTTAATGTTAAATTCATCTTTATCTTTTTTAGATAAAGTGAAATTTCTAATTATGTATCCAAGGACAATACCAGCGGTAGCAGTAATTGTAGGGGCTATAAGATTAATATTTTCGCAATTTAAAGAGATTTCCATTATTTTTTTCTTATCGCCTCTAATAAGCTTAAAATACTCTCTGTTCTTGATTTTAGTTCCATCAATCTTTCGATTTTCCAAATTTCTTTAGCTGCTAAAAACCCTGCTTCATCACTTAATTTTCCTTGGTTGATGTATTCTTGAGTTTTTTCTGCCCATTTTACACATTCTATATACCAATAGGGTTCAGTCTGTAATTGGTATATTTTTTGCAATTCTTGCTTTATTTTTTGCTGATCCATTTTTATAAAAATTAGGGTTGGAGATTTTGGCATTATAACTTGATGCCTTCGCTGGAATGGGTTTGTAAACCCAATCCACATGTTCATTTCCTTGAACTTAAATTTTACACGAACATTAAGGACGGGATTACAAATCCTGTCCTGCAAAGGGAAACATCCTACGAAGAAAATAATCACTCCAAAACGGCTGAAAAAATTGCCGCTACTCGATAAACTTTAGAGAAATCACCTCAACGTCGGTGCTTAGAAAATCTAGCTTCACTGGCTCTTTTTTGCACAAATCGGTTGAAAGATATTTCATTGCCGAATCGCAAAAAATTGTTGCGGCAACTTTTGGTTTATCGCTTTGGGCAATTAATTTTAGTGCGGCAATAAAATTTCCGCCCGACGAAATTCCAACCGACAAACCAGCGCGATTAAGCTTTTGCGCCATAATTATGGCGTCGCCATCGTCGACGCTGACAATTTCTTGCAGCGCGCTCAAATTTAAAATCTCGGGAATGAACTCGTCGCTAATTCCTTGAATTCGATGTTTGCCAATTTTTTTGCCGCCAGTGGTTAAAGTTGGCGAATTTAAAGGTTCCATTGGGTGACAAGCGCAATTAATTTTGTTGGTTTGACAATATTGCCAAAAACCCATCACGGTGCCTCCGGTTCCAACGCCCGCCACAAAATAATCTGGTTTTAAATCAATTGTTTTTAGTTGGGCAAAAATTTCTACAGCCGTTGTTTTAGAATGAGCTACAATATTTTGACGATTGGTAAATTGCTCCGGACAATAAATATTTGGGCTAGAAGCCGCATATTTTCTGGCTTCTTCAATTGAACGCACAAAACCGCCCTGCTCTTTGGTGATGCGAATAATTTCGACACCCAAACTTTCCATAATTTGATAACGCTCATTACTAAGCCAATCTGGCATGTAAATTCTAACTTTGTGTCCCAGCGCGCGACCAAGCGACGCAAAGGCAATTCCGGTATTTCCGCTTGTAGCTTCAACAATTAAATCTCCGGTTTTTATTTCGCCGTTTTGATAAGCGGTTTTTAAAATATGTAGCGCGATTCGGTCTTTGATTGAGCCGCTAAAAGTTGAGGCTTCGTATTTGCCGTAAATTTTTTTGATTTTTCCTTGATACGAAAAGGTCACTTCAACCAACGGCGTATTGTTAAAAGCGGCTTCAAGTGCGGCGATTTTTTCTAAATTTTGTTTTGACATTATTTTTTTTCGAAAACTGAGATTAGCTCTAAATGTTTGGTAGAGTAGAATTGATCAAGGGCAAAAAGATTTTTAATTTTAAATCCCGAGTCAACCAAAATTTTAGCGTCATGAGCAAAAGTTTGTGGATTACAAGAAACGTAAATTAAATTTTTTATTACAGATTTTGCAATTTCTAAAATTTGTGGTGCGGCACCATTTCTGGGCGGATTGATTATTATTAAATCAAAATTTTTTAGTTCTTTAGCGCGAATTGGGTTTAAGAATAAGTCTTTTTTTTCAGCTGATATTTTGTTGCCCAAATTATTAGCGGCGGCGTTTTTATTGATTAAAGCAACCATTTTTTCATCGCCCTCAAAAGCGGTGATTTTTTTTACAAGGTGAGAAATTCCAAAAGAATAAGCTCCAAAACCAGCATAAATATCGGCAACAATTGATTTGGAAGAAAATTTTGGGTCGTTAGAAATTTTTTCTTCAATAAAGTTTTTTATTATCTCAAAAATCGCATTAAGCCCTGATTTTGTTGATTGAATAAAAATATCTGAATCTAGCTCAATTTTAAAATTATCGTAAAAAATTTGGTTTTTATGTGGCCAAAAAATTGGCATATCTTGGTTTTTGTATAAATAAGAAATGTTTAAATTTTGCTCTTTGCCAAAAGCAAAAAGTTTTTGGGTTTGTAAAAAGTTTAATTCTTTTTTGCCACTCAAAACAACGTCCAATCCATTGTCAAATAAGGTTATAGCCACTTTTGTGAAAAAATTTTGTTCTTGCTTTTTTAGAAAGTTTTTTAGCGGCAAAATTAGTTCTGAAATTTTTGATTCAGACACAAAACAACTTTCAATTTCGACAATTTCTTTTGATTTTTTGGCAAAAAAACCAAGCTGGTTTTTGGCACCAATTTGTAAAATTATTTTGCGTCGAGAATTGGCTCCAACCCAAATCCAGTTGGCTTCTGCAAAGTTTGAACCCAGGATATTTTTTTTGACTAAACGATAATTTTCTTCGGATAAATCTAAAAAATCACAACCGCCGCATTTAGAAAAATATTCACAAGGTGATTTAGACATTTTTTTTACGTTTTAAAAAGTTAGATTTAACCAAAATATTCAAGCTGCCCGAGGCGTAAGACGCGGCAAAATAAATCAATAATCCAAGCAAAATCATGGTTATTAATTCGACAATCTTACTGAATTTTTCGCTTTGAGAAAAATATTCGCGAAGCACGAAAAGACTAATTGCCATCAATGTTGCCGGAATCAAAATTCGTAACATTTTTTCCCCAAATTTTGGCTCAAAAGCAAAATATTTTTTACGCAGCGAAATTGTCACAAGTAAAACCAAATTTAGGTAAGTTGAAACAACCGAAGCCAAAACAATTCCAACAAAACCAAGCTCTAAAAAATAAAAAATTACGTTCAAAACTGCGTTATTTATCAAACATATAAAAGCAATTTTCATTGGCGTTTTGGTGTTGCTTCGCGCAAAAAAACTAGGTTCCATTACTTTTACCAAAACATAAGAAGGCAAACCAAAGGAATAAAACATCAAGGCTCGCGCCACGGCAAAACTTTCATTCGATGCGAATTTTCCGCGCTCAAAAAGTGTAGAAATTATTGGATAAGCCAAAACCGTCAACGCCAAAGTAGCGGGAATTACCAGAATTAAACCAACTTCGAGCGCAGAGTTTTGCAAGGTAATTGCCGAAGCATTTTCGCCCGCTTTTATTTTTCGCGAAAGCGCGGGAAGTAACGCAATTCCAATGGCAATTCCAATCATGGCAAGTGGCAATTGATTGACGCGATCGGCATAATAAAGATAAGAAACCGCGCCAGCAATTGAACTAGCAAAAATTGAATCAATTAGCAGATTTATTTGCATTACATTGGCTCCAATCACGCCAGGAATCAGTTTGCGAAAAAATCTTTTTATGTCGGCGTTAAATTTAGGAATTTGCGGATAAAGCAAAAAACCCGATTTAAGCGTGAAAAAAAACAGCCATAAAAATTGTAAAATTCCAGCAAAAAAAACTCCCCACGAAAGCGCGTAAGCGTAGTTTGGAGTTAGGTTTCCTAAAATAAAAATCGAAGAAATTAAGGTGAGATTTAAAATAATTGGCGACGAAGCTGGAACTGAAAATTTACTAATTGAATTAAGAATTCCCGAACACAAAGAAACCAAAGAAATACAAATTAGATAAAAAATTGTAATACGAGATAAATTGACGAGAGTGCTTGATTTTTCTGGATCGCTGAAAAATCCTGGAAAAATAATTTTCATGAAAAATGGCATGAAAATTTGAAAAATTATAGTGAAAATCAGCAGCGCAAAAAACAGTAACGAAAAAATATTTCTTACGAAAATTAGCTCTTCGCCTTCATTTTTTTTGTTCTGCATTTTTTCAATAAAAAGCGGCACAAAAGCAGAGTTAAAAGCACCTTCGGCAAAAACTCGCCGAAAAAAATTTGGCAAACGAAAAGCAGCAAAAAAAGCGTCGGACAACATGCTAACTCCCAAATATTGGGCAATTAGAATGTCGCGCACAAAACCCAAAACTCGCGAAATTGAAATGTAGAAAGAAATGGTGAAAACCGAGCGAAAAATAGACATTTTTTGGTGATTGTTTTGATAAAAGCCAATTTCGAGAACTCGATTTTAATAAAAAGGCAAAACTCGACTTGAGTTTGATTGAATTAAACCAAGTTCGCCAAAAAATCGTCGCTCAAAGTTTCTGGAACAATTGTGATTGGAACATTTATTTTATTGCCAATTTTTTTAGCAATTTTTGGTAAAACTACGTTGTCACTAAGGGAGTTATAAGATTTTCCAAAAACTAGCATGGTGCAGTTTGGCGTATGTTTTATTTCGCGGATAATTTCAGCAACAATGTCGCCTTCGCGCACCGAAACGCTTGGCATTACGCCAGTTTCTTTATGAACAATTGCGATTAATTCTGTTAAATATTTTTGTAGCTGCCCTCTTTTTTCATTGCCAATTGCTTTAGCTCCGAAAAGTAAATTTTTATGTGAAGCCTCAATTACAGCTAATATTTGTACCGCAAATCCTTTAACTCTGGCTCTATAGCAAGCGTAGCGCAAAGCTAGCTTTGAAGCATTTGCGGTATCAATACAAACTATAATTGTTGGTGTTTTTTCGTTAATTTTGGGTGATGTCATATTTGAGTTTTGTTTTATTTTCCAATGAAGCGTGCGAATAAAAAGTTAGCTAGCCAACCAAATACCAAAGCGATTGCCACCGCTAACAAGCCGTAAAGAAAAGATTGTTGATAAGCAAAATCTAAAACTCTTGCGCTCAAACCAACCTGATTAACATAAATTGGAATCGATTGAAAAGACAGCAAAGAGCCTTCATTTATCAGGTAAATTTCAACCGTATAAGTGCCGCGCGCAATATTCTTTGGAAAATCTAACATAACCTTAAAAAGCGTCTCA
>CANEUK010000097.1 GCA_947441695.1 Rickettsiales bacterium | reverse complement strand
TGGATTTTTAGCCGCAACAATTATTTGGCTAATTTATGTTTTGGCGGGCAATATTGGCTTTGGTTTGGCAATGATAATCGCGCTATTATCGATAACAATTTTGGGCTGCATTAAAATCAAAAAAGCTTGGCTTAAATATTTAAGCATTGGCGTAATTGTTTTTAGCACATTTATTTTGCCGTTTGCCGCTAAAAATATTGCCAAAAATTCTTCCGATATTTTGTGGCAAAAGTTTGACGAATCGCGCATTGAAAAAGAAATAGCCCAAGGAAAAATTGTAGTAATCGATATTACGGCAGATTGGTGTTTAACCTGCAAATTCAACAAAATTAGGGTTTTGCGCGACAAAGAAATTGTGGAAAAATTGTCAGACCCGCAAATTGTAGCAATGCGAGGCGACATGACCAAACCAGATGAAATAATTTTAAATTTTTTGCACAAAAAAAATCGCTTCGCCATTCCTTTTAATGCAATTTATGGCCCAAATGCCAAAGATGGATTGTTAACAAGCGAACTTCTTACCAAAAAAGAGCTGCTCGAATTAATTCAAAAGGCACGTTAAATAATTTTTTTAAAACACAATGGAACTTACAAAACTAACCATTCGTCAAGCAATTACTGGCTTAAAAGCAAAACAATTTTCAAGCACCGAATTAACCCGAGATTTTATCAAAAATATTGAAGCCAATCGCCATCTTAACGCGTTTATAACCGATTCTTTTGATTTGGCTTTAAACCAAGCAAAAAAATCTGACGAAAAAATTGCCGCAGGAAATTCGGGCGATTTAGAAGGAATTCCACTTGGAATTAAAGATTTATTTTGCACCAAAAATATTCGCACTACTTGCGCATCAAAAATGCTAGAAAACTTTGTTCCAACTTACGAATCAACCGTAACGCAAAAATTGCTCGACGCAGGATCGATAACCCTTGGAAAGCTTAATATGGACGAATTTGCCATGGGTTCATCAAATGCTACCAGCTATTTTGGACCCGTAATTAATCCATATAAAAAGAAAAATTCTGACGAAGATTTAGTTCCTGGCGGAAGCTCTGGCGGCTCTTCTGCGGCAGTTGCGGCAAATTTATGTTTAGGCGCAACTGGTTCAGACACCGGAGGATCAATTCGACAACCCGCATCTTTTACCAATACGGTTGGCGTTAAACCAACTTACGGACGCTGCTCGCGCTTTGGAATGATTGCTTTTGCCAGTTCGCTTGATCAGGCTGGAGTTTTTGCCAAAAACGTTTTTGACGCCGCGCTTTTGCAACGGATTATTTCTGGTTTTGACGCCAAAGACTCAACTTCTAAAAACATTTTAGTTCCGCAATTTGAAGCACTTCTTAACTCAAATATTAAAGGCAAAAAAATTGGCATTCCCAAAGAATACTCAATTTCCAACACTCCACAAGAAATTGAAAAACTTTGGATGCGCGGAAAAGAAATTTTGCAAAAGCGCGGCTGCGAAATAGTAGAAATTTCTTTGCCTCACACCAAATATGCGCCAGCAGTTTATTATGTTTTGGCTTCGGCTGAATGCTCTTCAAACCTTGCCAGATTTGATGGCGTGCGTTATGGTTTTAGAGCTAAAGGTGAAAAATTATCGCTTGAAGAAATGTACGAAAAAACTCGCGCAATTGGTTTTGGCGCCGAAGTAAAACGTCGCATTTTAACCGGAACTTATGTGCTTTCGGCTGGATATTTTGACGCTTATTACAAAAAAGCTCAAAAAGTGCGCAACCTTATTTTACAAGACTTTGTAGAAGCTTTCACAAAAGTTGACGTAATCTTAACGCCAGCCACGCCAAACGCCGCTTTTGCCATTAATTCTTCAAAAGAAATTGGCAAATCTGACCCAGTAAAAATGTATTTGAATGATGTTTTTACAATTCCTGCAAATTTGGCTGGATTACCGGCAATGTCGGTTCCGGCGGGTTTTAATGACGAGGGTTTGCCTTTGGGTTTGCAATTAATTTCTAAACATTTTGATGAACAATCCATGTTTGACGTGGCCTTGGCTCTTGAAGAAGAAAATAGCTAAACCAAAAAAATATAATCTAATCAAATTCAACTTATCGAAAGAATTTGGGTCTGTTTTTAATTGACCAAAACCAAGCGTTTAAATTGTCCGTCAATACAAGCTCCATCTTCTACAACCAAAGATTCATATTCAATTTCACCAGAAATTCTGGCTTTGCTGCTTATGTTGATGTTTTTGGCTTTAATTGCGCCTTCAAACCTTCCTTTTATGTTAAGAAATTCTGCAATTATGGTTCCTTCAACAAAACCATTTTCGCGCAAAACAACTGAATTTCCATTAATAATTCCTTTAACCGAGCCTTCAATTTCAATTAATCCAACGCTTGTCAAAACTCCGTCAATTTTTAAATCGCGAGCCAAAATAGTTGGAGTATATTTAAAACTGTTGCCAATTGATTCTAATTTTTTGGAAATTGAATTTTCTTTATCGCGGATGTTTTGTGTAATTGCGCCTTTTTTTGTTTTGAGATCAGCTAGAAACATATTTCAGATTTTTTTGATCGTTAGACAATAATTCTCCAGCTTCGAGAAACTTTCTTGGATTTAGTGGAGCGTTTTTATATCTAATTTCATAGTGCAAATGCGCGCCGGTGCTTCTTCCGCTGCTTCCTTGAAGAGCTATTAAATCTCCTTTTTTGACTATTTGACCTTCCTTAACTTTAACTTCTGATAAGTGTCCGTAGCGAGTTGTAATTCCAAAGCCGTGATCAATTACAATTGCGTTTCCGTAATCGCTAAATTTTCCAGCTAAAACAACTTTTCCTTCAGATGGGCTGATGATTTTTTCTTTGCTCATTCCAACAAAATCAAGACCTTGATGCGTTGCTATTCTTCTGGTTATTGGATCGGTTCTTGATCCAAAACCGCTTGAAATATAGTAGTTTTTCATTGGTTTGGCAAAAGGCAAAACTCCAGCAACTTTTTCTAAAACAATTAAATAATCGATTTCGTTGGTGAATTTTGTTCTTTCTAGGCGTTTTTCTAAGTCATCTTCGGCTGATGATTGTGGCGCGATATAATCTATAGAATCATCTTCTATAAGCGGTCCGCCTTGTTTTTTAGCAAGCTCGTTTTTTTCATTTAAAGATATTTCTCTTTCTTGAGACAATAGTTTTTTTTGCAAAAACTTGTTTGGCATTTTTTTGATATTTAGACCAGTAATCAAAATAGCATTTTCAATTTTTTTAATGCGATCTTCAGCAAGAAATTGGATGTTAGCAATTTTTGCGTCAGCGTTTTTAAGTTGATTTAGGGTCTGTTTATCTTTTTTAGAAAGATCGTCTTCTTTGATGTTTTTTGGAGTTTTAAAAATATGTTCTTTGCCCTTTACTGGCTTGGGGTTTTTGTTTATCGAGTTTAAATATTCGTTAATTTTTTCTAATTTTGCGTTCATGTTGTTTAACTCTTCTTCAAAATAAGAATTTGAATTTTTCAAACGAGTTAATTCTTCAGATTTTTCGTTAATTACGCTGTCATAACGAAGTGAATTAAAGAAAAAGCCTCCAATTAAAACAAAAAACAACGTCAGGCAAATTTGCAGAATTGGGCCAAGTGTAAAACTTCTAATTTTTTGCTTAGTTACAAAAAGAATGGTTCTTTCGGTGAAAAGAAATTTAAAAAAACCAATAACTTTTTTTGCCAAAAACAAAGTCAAAAATTTGCCACTATCTGATAATTTTTTTCTCAAAAAATAATTATTTTTCATCAAATGATTTATTGTTGATATAAGTGCTGGTGAAGGATGTGAAACGGGTTTGTAAAAGAACTAAAAAGAAATGAATTAATATGGTTTTTGTGAATTGAAAACCGATTGTTTTGACAAACCAAAGAATGTCAAGATTTTATATTTTTAGTCAGGTTTTTTGCTCTCAATTATCTCAATTTCGCAAGCTTTCAGCCCATAAATTTGATAAACCATAAGATCAATTTCGCCGTCAATTTGAGCAATTTGACTTTTTAGGTTTTGGCAAATTAATTTTTGCTCTTCAAAAAGTTTTTTAAATTCAAATTCAGCGTCGCTTTTCAAAGCAATTTTTTGTTTTGAAATTTCTTGTACAAACTCGTTAAAGCTTAATTGGTGGTAGTTTTGCAGATTTTTTGTAGCTTTTTTGATTGAAAATTTTTGACAAAAATAATCCAAAAACTCACCTTTCTTTTGGTGAAAATCTTGATTCAAATCGAGCATTTTTTGGGCTTTTTCAACCAAAATATTTTGCTCGTTTGAACTAACTTTTGGAATTGGAAAACCAGCTAATTCGCCCACTTTAAACTGCGGAAAAATCGTTCGCGAAGATTTATTAAACGAAATATCAAACCAAAAACTGATAAGCCTTGAATTTAAAACCGCCAAAATAAAAAGCGGGTTTGGTTTTATGTCTTGAATAATCATCGAATTTATGTCGTTGACAAATTCGCCTTCGGTAAAAACCGCATTAATTGCGTAAGGCAATTTTGATGGAATTTGTCGAACCAAAATTCTGCTGCCCAAAAATTTTGCCTCTTTTCTTGGCGCCGCTAACCAACTTCCATAGTCAATAAATTCACCGCTCCAACCCAAATAATAACGAGCAACGTCGCAACCTTCGAGATATTTTTTTTGCGAATCATTTTTCAAACTAGTTGAGTGATAAATTCGCTCTTTTTTGATTTGCTCGGTTTGTTTTGGATTTCCTTTTCCCACTTCGTAAGACTTAATTCCGCTTAAAATTTTAGCCACTTTTTCAAGACAAACCGACTTTTGGTTAATTTTTTCAATTAACCGCAAAGCTTTGATATTATTGGCTTGAGCAATATTGATTATTTTTTCTTCGCCAAGGGCAATTTCGTTTTTTTTAGCAAAAATGGTTTTTATTTTGCCGCCATTTATTTCGCCAAGTTCAATTATTTCGTCATCTTGATTTGGCGTTTTTTTTACAAAAGTTAGAATGCAAGAATCAACGCTGGCATTTTCAAAAACATCGCCAAAAGCGTTGATAATCTTGGTTTTAGAAGTTTTTTCCAAAACAAATTTTCGTAAATTTACAAAACTATTTATTGTAAGCCAATTGTTTGGAATGATAAATCCAAGCCTTCCATTTGCTTGTAAAAGTTCGTTAGATTTTTCGATAAAAAGCAGGTAAATATTGATTTGATAGGCGGTAAGTTTTGGATAATTTTTGTAATAAAAATCTTTTTCTTCTTTGGAAAAATTATTGCCGCGCGCAAAAACATAAGGCGGGTTTCCCACAATAACATCAAAGCCGCCGCCATATTCTTTTTTTGCGGTTTTTGAATTGAGTTCTTGGCTGGTGATTATTTGGGGAAATTGATTTTGCCACTTAAAAGCCAAAGGTTTTTTGAATTTGGTGTCAATTTCTTGAGAATTTTTGAAAAAATTTTCAGCGGCAAATAATCCACCTTGAGCATCAACATTTTCTTGCACAAACGCGCCTTCAAATTCGTGGTAAAAACCCGCAACTTTTTCATCGTCAATTAGGCTGTTTCCAATTTTTATGTTTTCGTCAAGCGCGCATAAAGGCTGGCGATAATGCGCGGTTTTTAGCCACAGCGAAAGTTTGGTAATTCCAACCGAATTTGGGTTTAGATCAACGCCAAAAATGTTTTTGGTTAAAATATCTAAGTAACTAAAATTGGTTTTGATGTGGCAAGAAACCTCGCGCCATTGCTTTTGCAAAAAATCAAAAACCTCAACCAAAAACGCGCCGCTGCC
>CANEUK010000096.1 GCA_947441695.1 Rickettsiales bacterium | reverse complement strand
GAGCAAATCATCTTCACCAAATTCAAATATCACCTCTTTCCAAATATTATATTTATCTAGTGGCAAATTTCTTAACGGACTACATAAATCAATGGCGCGGCGTATGTTTTCAATTGCAATTTTGTAGTTGGGGTTTTTTGGGTTATTATAAAGATTTTTGTCAATCAAATCGTCTAAATTAGAATCAATATAGCCGTCTTCGCTTAAATTAACTTTAACTGAAATTTTAAATTTGATTGAAAGTTTGTTTTCTTCAATTGCGCGTGCGTAGCATCTTTTTAGTTGCGACTGAATGTTTAATTTTTCGCGAATTGATAAATCAAGATTTTCTAAATTATTTGCCAATTCGTTAGATTCGCTGGTTGCAGAATTTTCTTCGCTTTTTTCTTTTTCGGATTTTTTCTTTGAGTCTAAATCTTTTTCTTTTGATAATTTTTCTTTATCATCTTCGCCTTGCTTGGTTTGCTTGTCTTCAGAAGTTTTCTTGTTTTCTTTTTGTTCTTCTTCTTTTTTTTCCTCTTCTTCTTGTTTAAATTCTTGAGTTTTTTCGTTAGAAATTGTCTTTGAAGTTGATTTTGCTAGTGGCTTTGGTTGTGCTAGTTTTTTTGTTTTTTGCGTAGCCTGATTTTTATTTGATTCTTTTATGGCTTTTTCTTCTTTTTTGTCTGCCTTTTTTGACTTAGAAATTTTTTCATCGGGTTTTTTTTCGGCATTTGGCTTTACAGAACTTGAATTTTCGTTTCCAGAAATTGCTATTAAACTTACGGCAATTTCGTTGGTTTTTGTTTCTTCAATATTTTTTGATTCGAAACTGGCATAAATCACTAAAAGCAACAAAAAATGTAGAAATAACGAATAAAGAAGATTTTTAATCATTGTGATAATTCAGTTGCCAAAACAACTTGGGTAAACCCAGATAAACTAAGAATTCTAACCACTTCCATTACGCGACCATAATCAAGATTTTTATCGGCTCTGATGTAAATTTTGTTGCTCAAATTATTTCCAGTAATTTCAAGCAATCTTGGCGACAAAAGAGCTAGTTTTATGGCTTCGTCTTGTAAAAAAATTGATCCATCAGATTTGACTGAAATTGAAATTGGTTGAGTTTTTTCGCTTGAAGGATTGTTTGCTCCTTTAGGTAAATCGATATTTACCGAGCTAGTCATCATTGGAGATGCTACCATAAAAATTATCAACAAAACCAAAAGAACATCAACAAACGGAGTAATGTTGATGTCGCTTATAACGTGGCGTTTTTTGTTATTTTTTTGGTTTAATTGAAAAGCCATTTTGTTGAATTTTTTTTAAAAAACTAAAAATTATCAGCTTTTTTTAAAACAAAAATTTTGTCAGGAATTGGGCTTAAAAAATCAATCTCGCTTAGAGTAACGCTTATTATCTGTTCTAAGTCGTTTTTCACCTCCATTTTAGAAAAGCGCAAAGGATTGGTTGCAAATATCAAGCTAAATTCTCCAGCTTCTTTGCGATTTTTTTTCATAACCGAAACCTTTATTTGGTTGGCAGATTTTGTTACATTGGTAATTTCAACGTCTTTAGCGTTAAAAGAAATGTTGGGGCGAGTCAAAAAAGATGCAGGAGTTGTGTTGGTGCTAAGGCGCGAAATTTCATCAAGCTCAACATCAAAATAAGAAAGTATTGCGCCGTTGACGGCAATTAAAATTTTTGGATTAGTTTCATATTCAATTCGCATTTTTCCAGGACGAGATAAGAAAAATTTCCCCTCCGCAATGTTGCCATCAGAGGTTTCTTGAACAAATTTTGCTGAAAGGTTTTTGATATTGTTTAAGTAAAGTTCAATTTGACTTAAATCTGATTCGTAGGATTTCCAAGGCGACGCCGCAAAACCTTGCTGCAAAAACGCAAAATAACCAACTACGCAAAGTATAATTCTAACGTAGTTGGTTATTTTTTTTCTTAAAAATTTTAGTTTATTTTGAGTAATAAGTTTTTTCATCGAGAGCGCCTTCGCTTTTATCAACAATTAAAGTGATGGCGCTGTCGCCAGTTATGTTAATGGTGGTTCTTACCATGTCTAAAATTCTGTCGATTCCAAGAATTATTCCAATTCCCTCAATTGGCAATCCAACCGAAGTTAAAACCATGCTCATAAAAATGATTGATCCACTTGGAATTCCGGCCGCTCCAATTGAACCAAGCGTGCAAGTGAGAATAAGCATGAAATAGTTTTGAGTGGTTAGGTCAATTCCATAAGATTGGGCGAAAAATAACGCGCAAATTCCTAGATAAATTGCCGTTCCGTCCATGTTAATACAAACTCCAAGAGGCATCAAAAAGTTTGAGTTTGTTTTAGAAACTCCAAGTTTTTCTTGTAGTTGAGTAATTGCGGTAGAAAGAGTTGCTTTGCTGCTGCTGGTTGCAAAGGCAATTGATTGAGTGAATAAAATTTTGCGATAAAATGGCAAAGGTGAAATACGAGCAAAAATTAAAATCATTAATCCAAAAACCAAATATTGAAAAGCGCAGGCTGCCAAAACTGCTACAATTAATTTTCCCAAGGCTTGCAAAATGTCGATTCCTTGAGTTCCAACTATCCAAGAAATGAATCCAAAAACTCCTAGCGGCGCCAACTTGATAATAATTTCAATCATTTTGAACGAAATTTGTGAAGCTGAAACGATAAATTCTTTTACAGGTTTAGCTTTATCTCCGATCATATTTATAACAATTCCAGTGAAAATTGAAAAAATTATGATTTGCAAAAAGTTATCAGTTGCCATTGCGTTTATTGGATTGGTTGGAATTAAGCCAATCAAAAATTCTGAAATTGAAGGTGGGGTTTTAGCAATTAAAGGAGATTGAGTTTGGTTTGAGTCAAGAATCATGTGAAGATCAACTCCCAATCCGGGGTGAAAAATAATTCCGGCGCTAAGACCTATAATTACAGCAAAAACCGCTGTTAAAATATAAGAGGCAAATCCTTTTAAACCAACTCTGGTAAAGTTATTATCGCCTTGCATTGAGGTAATTCCAGATAAAAGTGCGAAAAATATCAGCGGCACAATTACCATTTTAATTAAGCTAATAAAAATAGTGCCAAAAATTTTTAGACCAACAGCTTTTTCTCCCAAAACAACGCCAGAAATAACGCCCAAAATAAGTCCAACTAGGACTTGTTGCCAAAGCTTCATAGATATTAGTTTTTTTAAGTTGATATTTCGATTGTATTGCGCGTGGTAATTTGATGTGAATTTTAGAAAGGCTCTTGGAATTTGACCTTGATTCAAATCTTTGATTAAAAGTTTAGAATCAAAATCGATAAATAACTTGAATCAAGTATTTATTTTTTAAGAAGAAGAACCCAATTTTTTTTAAAAAATTACTTAAGTTTAAGGTTTTTTTAATGTCAAAATTTTTTTAAAAAAAAACGCCAAAATCAGCAAAAATTTACATTCAAACTTAAGCCAGATTTCAAGCAAACTTTAAATTCAATGGTTTTTTCAAACAATAGCGCTCGCGCCTTTAAAATTCATGTCGGAAGGAAGGTCGTTTTTATGCAAGAAGTTGGTTATTCTATTTAAAGTGGAATTAAAGATTTTAAATTTTTTGTATCACCGTTTCTGACGTTGTAAATTATCCTTATCTTCTTCTCATCCGAACTTTGGGTGATTAAGGGTTTTCTTTGATCTGCCGTGATAACCACAAGTCCACATTTTTTATTACGAAATAGATTTTTGAGGTTTATTTTAAGTTTTTCTAGTTTGTTTTTTTCATCTCCATTTGCGCAATCAAAACTTAATTCGAGATGTTTTAGCTTTAATTCAAGAGCATGTTCAAAAAAAATTATGAGTATTTGTCAGCTGAATTTTTGCATTTTTTTTGTTTCGATCAGTTGAATTTTTTATCTCGATAAAAACCAGTCGCAGAATATTTTCTCCATCCAATAGAGCTATAACGCAGTCACAAGTTTTTTGATAATCTCCATCGTGTCTTAGAAGAGGAAATAAGAAGTGCTTCTTCACTTTGCCCTTATTTTTTCCATTTAAAAAATCATCTGGGCTAAACGCAAACCAATCTTTAAATTCTTTATCAATCGAAATTGTTATTTTTTTTAAACAATCTTCATTCTCTTTTGGGTTATTTTCACTCTCTTGAATTATTACATGGGAGTCTGGGCTAGAACCTAATATTTCAGCACTCAACATATCACGAATTTCTTTTAAAAGCTCATTCATAATCGTTGCTAAAAGCCATATTCAATTATTTCTTGAATCTTGTTTAATTCATGAATGTTTTTATCAAAAGTTTCGGCTTCAATTCCTTCGTCTTGAGTTATTTTAGACTCTTTTAGTTGGTAGGTTTTCGATCTTTTGTTTGGCGGCAGCGTAGTAAAAAGTTTTATCTTTTTATAGTTAAGCAATTCACCATCTTCATATTTATATTTTTCTTGCACTTTTCTGGTGTGATCGGTTTTGGCGCTTAGCTTTATCAAAATGTTTAGCTCTTGAATAATATAATCGCTGTGAGTGGTTACAAAAACTTTAATTCCGTAATTAACAAGTCTCACAATTAAGCGGGCAAATGCGCGTTGATTGGTTGGGTGTAAGTTAAGTTCTGGCTCGTCGATAACTAGTATATCGCCTTTTTCAGCTGCACATTTCAAGTAAAAATTAATATCAAGCAAAGCTCTTATTGCACTTGAAGATTCAAGCATGGAGAAGCCTTTTTTTATTCCAGATTTTTTTGGAAAAAATCTGATCCCAAGGTTTTTTACTAATTTATATTTACCTCCAACAACTTCTTCAAAAGCTAAAATTATTTCTGGGCAATCTTTTGAAACTTGACTTGATTCTTTTTCAAGATCTTCGATGTGGCGAATAAATTCTACGTTATTTTCGACTGGTTGGGGGTATCTGTTTTCAAAAATTCCTCTAAACATCTTCATTCCAAAAGGAATATCGCTTTTAGTTTTTGTCTTTTTATCTTTTTGTTGAGCTATAACCTCTAAAGCTCTGGCTTCATTGAAATTAAGATCCTTTGAAAAAATTGCTGCACCAGTTCTTTCGGTACTGGAAATGAAGATATCAGGAAAGTAGGGTTTGAAAATAATCTGCGCTGTAGCATAGGCGATACGCGATGTTAAATCTAAATCTTGTTGTTCATTGCTGGTTATTAGAATTTCCAAAATAGAAGAATTTTCTTTTTTCTCGATTGTAGCAAGTGGCTTTCCCTTGGCATCGGAAATCTCTTCAAGATAATTCTTAGTAAAGTTTAACTCTGAAGGCTCTTTTTCTAATTCAGCTAAAAAAATTGAGTTTTTAAAAAATTCCTCACCTGAAGAAAAAATTTGATTTAAGTTTTTTGAGTATTTTTCCGAAGCTTTTTTTAGTAATTCATTAATTTTTCCTAAAAAAATTTTATTGAGATCAATTTGAACACCGTTTGATTCTCTCAAAGCTTCCTTTGCAACAAGATGCAGTTCTTCTCTTGAGTGAGATTTCCAGTTTTTATAAAACCCATAAATCGAATAAGTGGCATAGGTTTTGCCCGTGTTATTCTCTCCGCAAATAATAGTTAAATCAGCTAGTTCTAACTTGGTATTATCAATCAAACCAACATTATTAAAAGTGAATTTCATTTTTTAAAATTTATTATTTTTAATTTTAACGAGTAAATCTCTCCCAAAACTCATCAGTTAAATTTGGCAGCGCCGAATTAATTTCCATCATTTCCGCCATATTGCCGTTGCAATGCAAAACCAAGTCACAGCCGGCGTTTAAAATGGCTTGCGATTTGTCAAAAAAGCT
>CANEUK010000095.1 GCA_947441695.1 Rickettsiales bacterium | reverse complement strand
CTTCTTCAGAAAGGCTTTTGCGTTTTTTTATGTTAAAACCCTGATTTCCGGGCTCTTCGCTTGGGTGCATAAAAATATGAACATTATAGTTTTTTTCAGTTGCAACCATTTCGCCTTTTTTAAAGTTCATCATATAGGCAATTGTTTCTGGGTTGGTGTAAATATAAATCACCCCAGCTTGCCTGTCAGAACAGGCGTGACGAATGGCGCGCAAAATGCTGACCGCAAGAATTTCGACCGAACGCACGTAGCCAGTTCCGCTACAGTTTTTGCAAGGTTCGGTGATAGTTTCAAAAAAACTGGCACCAAGTCTTTGGCGCGACATTTCAAGCAGCCCAAAAACACTTATTCGCCCTAGTTGAATACGGGCGCGATCGTGTTGCAATTCGTCCCTTAAAGCTCTTTCGATGTTGCGACGATTTTTTTGGTCATACATATCGATAAAATCAATCACCACCAAACCAGCTAAATCTCGTAGTCGAAGCTGTTTTGCAATTTCGCGCACCGCTTCAAGGTTGGTTGCAAATGCGGTGTCTTCAACGCCGCTTTCTTTGGTTGAACGACCAGAATTGACATCAATTGCAACCAAAGCTTCGGTATGATCAATTACAATTGAGCCGCCAGAAGGTAAGGAAATTTGCTTTTCGTAAAGTGCTGAAATTTGTTGTTCAACTCGATATTTATTAAAAATTGGAACTCGATCATCATGCAATTTAACGTTGTCAACGCTGTTTTCCATGGTGAGTTTTACAAAATTCATCACGGTTGCAAAAGCTTCGGCTCCTTCAACTAAAACTTCGCTAACTTGATCGTTGTAAACATCGCGAATACATCTTTTTATTACATCATCTTCGGCGTGAATAAAGGCTGGGGCTTTTGAAGTGGTTGAGGCTTCTTTTATACTTTCCCACAATCTTGCCAAATAATCGCAATCGCGTTTGATTTCTTCGGGTTTTTTACCAACCCCAGCAGTTCTGATAATAACCGAGCGGTCATTTGGAACGTTTAGTTCTTTTAAAATTGACCTTAAAATTTTTCGATCACGAAAATTATCAACTTTTTTTGAAACTCCGCCTTTATTGGGAGTGTTTGCCATTAAAACGCAATATTTGCCAGCAATAGAAACGTAAGTTGTCATTGACGCGCCTTTGTTGCCGCGCTCTTCTTTTGCAACCTGAACCAAAATTAGCTGCCCGGGCTTGATAACATCTTGAATGTTATAGCGTTTGTAAATGCTGTGAATGTTTCCACGATAGCCGGCGGTTTCGTCTTCGACCGAAAAAGAGCCAGTAACGATTGATTCACTTGAATCATCTTCTTGTTTTTGCTCTTGTCGATCTTCAAAATTTTGATTGCGATTTTGTTTGGGTGCGACGGAAATTTCTTCTTCTTCGCTTTTTTCATCAATTTTTGACTGCTGACTATTATTGATTTCGCGCAGCTTTTGTCTTTCGGATTCAGAGAGTTGATAAAAATCGGGATGAATATCGGCAAAAGGAAGAAAACCATGCCGATTAGAGCCATAATCAACAAAAGCTGCCTGCAAAGACGGTTCAACTCTGGTTACTTTTGACAAATAAATGTTGCCCTTGATTTGTTTTATAGCTATCGCTTCGCGATCAAAATCTTGCAAAATTCCATCTTGCAAAACTGCAACTCTGGTTTCTTCTCGGTGCGCCGAGTCAATTAAAATAACCTTGGAAAGTTCTTTGTTTGTTGTCATATGAGTGTTTTTTAAAAAAATTTGTTGAGCTTTAAGAAAGCGATTATTTTGCTGTAAGGAATTTTATGTTTAATCAAATTCGACCTGTAGTCGGATTTGGCAACCTTTGAATTGCTTACACGACGAGTGAATTGTCGCATCCGCAGTAGATTTTTTGTTTTAAGAAAAATCGATTTCTTTAAGTGAGTTTGAGTATATTTCAAAAGGCTTTGAGCATCTTTTTTTCAGCTAGCAAAAATTGTAAAAAATTTCTTCGTAGCTGGTTTTTTTTGGCGTTTAAAAAAGCTAAAAACTTAGGAAAAATTTTATGAATGATAACTTAATTAAGCCAGTTTTTATTTCTGATTTTTGGCACTTGAATTAACTAAGTTAAAATAACCAACAAAGCCTTAATTTATCTGGTTAGAAGCGATTTAAAGAGTTCTAATTTTATGGTTCTTTAAAAAGAATCTTTCCAATCTTTTTTTTGACAAATTTTTTCTTTTAATTTTTG
Organism: Rickettsiales bacterium; assembly: GCA_947441695.1. Lineage (GTDB taxonomy): Bacteria > Pseudomonadota > Alphaproteobacteria > Rickettsiales > UBA1997 > UBA2645. The sequence goes on along the minus strand of CANEUK010000095.1, from coordinate 3,759 downwards.
CCAAAAATTTAGAGCCGATTTCAATTTTTTTTTGCGCAAGCTCTAAGTCTAAAACCCAAAATGTCGTAAAAATCTCACGTCATTTTCAAAAAACATGCGCAAGTCGGTAATTCCATATTTTAACATCGCAAGCCTTTCAACCCCAATTCCAAAAGCAAATCCTTGAAATTTTTTAGAATCAATTTTGCAATTTTCCAAAACATTTGGATGAATCATGCCGCAACCCAAAATTTCCATAAATTTATCTTTTGAAGGTTCTTTAGAAGCGCCGATTTTGATTCGACCATTTTCAAGAGAATAATTGATATCAACTTCGGCCGAAGGTTCGGTAAAAGGAAAAAAACTTGGTCGAAAGCGCAATTCAATATTTTTTACTTCAAAAAATTTTTCTAAAAAATTTTCCAAAACCCATTTTAGGTGCGCCATTGTTAAATTTTTATCAACCGCAAAACCTTCAAATTGATGAAACATTGGCGTGTGAGTTTGATCCCAATCGCGACGAAAAACTCGACCCAAAGACGCAACTTTTAAAGGCGCGCTCGAGTTCAACATTTTTCTAATTTGAGTGTTTGAAGTATGAGTTCGAAGCAATAATTCCGAATTTTGTAAATAAAAAGTATCTTGCATTTGCCGCGCTGGGTGATTTTTAGGCATGTTGAGCGCGGTAAAATTGTGAAAATCATCTTCAATTTCGCCAGCATTTGAAAATTCAAAACCAAGTTCGCTAAAAATTTGCTCAATTTCTTGCATCACTTTTGAAATTGGGTGAATTGATCCTCGATTTTGCGGACGAACTGGCTCGGTTATATCGATTTTTTCGCCAGATAATTTTTGATTTAATTCGGCATTTTCAAAATTTTCTTTTGCATCATCAATTTTTTTAGTTATTTGGTCGCGAGCTTTATTTATTTGGGCTCCAAAAGATTTTTTTTCTTCAGGAGTTGAATCTTTTAATTGCAAAAAAAGCTCGCTAAAAAAACTTTTTTTACCCAAAAAACTAATTCTGATTTCTTCGAGTTGTTGCTTATTTTGAATTTTTGAAATTTGCGAATTGAAATTGCTAAGAAGTGTTTCTAGGTTATTCATTTACAGATATTTTTGTTTAAAAAAAATAATCAAAATCTAATCAAAATCTCATGTCAATAAATTGGTTTGGTGCCTTTACTTTACTAAAAAAAGAAGTTTGGCGTTTTCTAAAAGTTTATCATCAAACGCTACTTTCGCCGGTTGTAAATATTATACTTTTTTTGGCGGTTTTTTCACTTTCGGTTGGTGAAAAAATTTCTGAAATTGAAGGCGTTCCATTTTCAGTTTTTATGGCTGCGGGCTTAATAATGATGGCTGCAATGCAAAATGCTTTTGCCAATTCTTCATCTTCTTTTGTGATGGGAAAAGTAATGGGACACATTGTGGACTATTTAATTCCGCCACTTGGTGCTTTTGAATTGCTTTTTGCCTTTACAATTGGCGCGGTTTTGCGAGGAATTTGCGTTGGAATTGTAGCATTTTTAGCAATTTTAATTTTTGTGCCGCTTAATTTTTATTCTTTATGGCACGCCGTTTTTTATTTGATTTTTGCCTGCATGTTTTTGGGTTTGCTTGGCGTTTTTTGCGGCGTGGTTTCTGACACTTTTGACCAAATGTCGGCAATGACCAGCTACGTAATCACGCCACTAACTTTTTTGTCGGGCACTTTTTATTCAACAAATTCATTGCCACAATTTTGGCGCGGCGTTTCGCATTTTAATCCGTTTTTTTATATGATTGACGGATTTCGCTACGGTTTAACTGGCCACAATGACGGAAATTTATTTGTGGGTGCAATTTACATTTTGACTATAAATTTAATTTTGGGTTCGATTATTTTCTTTTTAATCAAAAGAGGTTATCGAATCAAAAGTTAAATCCCCTTTATCCGTTTGCCTCGCAGCAATTCAAAATTAATCAAATTCGACCATAAGTCGAATTTGATTTAGTACAAAAAAAATTAAAAACCGTTTTTACCACTAAACCAAACCCAATTTAACTATGAGCCAAAATCAAATGAGCTGCTTAAGACTTGCCCGCAGCGAAAATATCGGCAAATCAACTTTTTTTCGTTTAATTGAAATTTTTGGATCAGCGCAAAATGCCTTAGATGGTTTGCCAAACCTGATTGAATCCGGAAAAATCAAACGCAAAATCAAAATTTTTTCTGAAAGCGAAGCCAATCAAGAATTAGAAAAAACCAAAAATTTTGGCGCCGAAATTGTAACTTTTTGCGACGAAAAATATCCTCAACTTTTAAATAAAATTTCTGATCCAGCTCCAATTCTAACCATAAAAGGTGATTCTGAATTTATTAATCGCGACATCATCGCGGTAGTTGGCCCAAGAAATGCTTCGTTTGCGGCAATTAATTGGGCAAAAAAAATTGCTCTCGAATTGGGGCAAAATTCAATCATAATTTCTTCTGGTTTGGCTCGCGGAGTTGATTCGGCAGCTCACGAAGCAGCAATTTTAAGTGGAACAATTGGCGTTATTGCTGGCGGCATTAACCATATTTATCCAGCCGAAAACCACCGACTTTACCAAGAAGTTTTAAAACACGGTTTGATGATTTCAGAAAGTCCTTTTGATACAATTCCAAAAGGCGGAAATTTTGTGCAACGCAATCGCATAATTTCGGGAATTTCTTTGGGCGTTGTTGTGGTTGAAGCGGGCTTAAAATCGGGCAGCTTAATTACGGCAAAATACGCCAGACAACAAGGACGGGAAGTTTTTTCAATTCCTGGTTCGCCTTTCGACGCAAGATGTCATGGAACAAATCGCCTAATTAAAGAAGGTGCAAAAATGTTTGAATCTATTGACGATATTTTAACAGAATTGCCCAATTTGCGCGCGCAATTTAGTCAAACCAAAGCTCTTCGCGAACCAGACGAACCAAGTTTTGTTGCTCCTTTGGGCAAAATGCCTTCTCAAAAAGAAGTTGAAGAAATACGAAACGAAATTTTAGCCAAAGTTAATTTTATGCCAATTCCAAGTGAAGAAATTATTCAAGTATTAAAAGCGCCAGCAAGGCTTGTAAATATTGCTTTGGTTCAACTTGAACTAGACGACAAAATCGAAGTCAATTTTGGCGAAGTGGTTTTAAAACCTTAAGATTTTAATTTGAGATAAAGCTTCATTGAGTTTGAGCAGCTTTAAATCTTTTTGCTCTCAAAAAAAATTAGATTTTTGATAAATCTTTGATTTTTTAGTGGACGAATTTATGTCGCGATTAAATGAAAAATTTCTTAAAATAGAATTTTAAATAAACTACACTTGCATTAAAAACCCCAATTAGTCAAAAACAGCCAACAAAGTTTAACTAATCAGATTTTTTATGAAAATTAAACAAGAAGAATTGGCTTCGGTTTTAGCTCAATTTAATCCTTGGTGGCGCGGCGAAAAAATTTCTGATTTGCCAATTTGGAAAAGGGCGGCTTTTGGCGAGCTTTACAAATGGATAAAAAATCCACTTGGTGGTCGCGCTATTTTTCTTTCGGGCGCAAGGCAAATTGGCAAAACCACTTTGATAATGCAGGCAATACAAAAATTGCTCGAAGAAGGCGTGTCAGCAAGCAATATTATTTACGCAACTTTTGATCACCCAATTTTAAAATTATCTAAAATTGACACCGTGATAAGCGCTTGGCGTCAGCGCGAACCAAAGTGCGAAGGCGTTGAATATGTATTTTTAGACGAGGCACAATTTATACCAGATTGGGGAACTTGGGT
>CANEUK010000094.1 GCA_947441695.1 Rickettsiales bacterium | reverse complement strand
CAAGCGATTTGGGGTTTTGCTACTTGAGTTTTTTTGATAGAAAAATTCATGCCGAAAAAAATTTTGAAGACCAAAAAGAGCAAAAAATCTTTGATGAATTTGAAAAAGTTCGCGTGATTTCTTGCGTAAAAGATTCTTATCTTGGTGTGGTAAAAAACATTTTAAGCAAAGTTGAATCTAATATTGACGAGCTTTCGGGGAATATTTCGATAATTTTGCTTGAACAAATTTTTGACGATAAAATTTTGCCAAAAACTAGAAATTTTGCCGAAGATTTGGCAAAAAAAATGCCACCAAAAATTTTGACAGCAATTAAAAATTTGGCACAAAAAATTGATAATCAGCAAGATTTTGCAACAAGAGTTGCCGAAATTTTTGAGATGTTAAAAAGCCAAGAAAATCCTTCAAAAAACAAAGAGGATTCTAAAAAAAACTCCGAAAAAAAATCTGAAAAAAATCAACCTTCAAACGAACATTTAGATAATTTTGGCGCAGAAAATATTGAAGCAGAATCGCAAGAAAATTTGCCGCAAGATGAAAAAGAAGAATCTTCAAAACCAATTGATCAAAATCAAAAAATTAGCCAATTTACAGAAGAAAAATTTTGCGGCGAAGCTTTAAAAACGCTGGATAAGCAAGATTTTGAAGAAAGTGGCATGGAATTCAAAAATCTTTACAAAATTTTTACTAGCAAGTTTGACGAAGTGATTTTTCCGCAAAAATTGATTGCTAAAAATGAGCTTGAGTTTTTGCGCGATCAACTTGATTTAAAAATGGCAAAGTTAAAGACGATTTCAAAAAAAATGAGTCTAAAACTAAAGAAAAAGCTGATGTCAAAGCGCGATGATTCTTGGCAAAAATCGGCAAATTTGGGTATTTTAAATCGTAAAAAATTGACACGAATTATTCTAAATCCTTTGGCAGAAAATTTATTTGTCGAAACCCAAAATCACGAACGTTTTGACACCGCTTTGACAATTTTGCTTGATAATTCTGGTTCGATGCGCGGTCAGCCAATTGTAATGAGCGCGCTGGCTTGCGAAATAATTGCGTTGATGTTGGAAAAATTTTCAATCAAAACTGAAATTATTGGCTTTACAACCGCCAATTGGAAAGGAGGAAAGTCTCGCAAAGCTTGGGAAAATTTGGGCAAACCAAAAAATCCCGGACGCCTCAATGATTTGCGCCACATTATTTACAAGCACTTCAATCAAAATTTTAAAAAATCAAAAGCAAATTTAGGATTAATGCTTAAAGAAGGCGTGTTGAAAGAAAATATTGACGGAGAAGCCTTACTTTTTGCTAGGTCGCGCTTGATGCAACAAAGTCAAAAACGTAAGATCTTGATGGTGATTTCTGATGGAACGCCGGTGGATGATTCAACCAGTTTTGCAAACGACCAAGATATTTTAAACGATCACTTAATTCACGTGATTAACAAAATTGAAAAAGCCAAAAAAATTGAAATTGTTGGTGTTGGAATTGGACACGCCACAGAAGATTTTTATCGCAATTCAATTGCAATTAAAAGCTTAGAAGAACTAGGAGACGTAATGATTGAGAAGTTGGCGGGGCTTTTGTAGATAATTTGAATGCAGGCTCCTAGTTTCTCACTTTTTTTGGTAAGGCAAAAAAAGTATTTTCGGTAATTCCTTCCATGTCGCAAACTTTTACTTCGCTTGCAGAAATTTCTTTAATTTTGTTAATCACATCTTGAACCAAAACCTCTGGGGCAGAAGCGCCAGCGGTTAAACCAATATTTTTAATATTTTTAAACCATTTCTTTTTAACATCCGAAGCGCCACTAATTAAGTAAGAAGGCAAGCCGCATTCTTCGCCCAAATCGCGCAAACGATTAGAATTTGAGCTGTTTTGAGAGCCTATCACCAACAAAATATCAGTAATTTTGGTCAAAGATCTCACGGCGTCTTGACGATTTTGCGTAGCGTAGCAAATGTCTTTTGTGGCAAGACCTTTTTTCATTTGCGGAAATCTTTCTTCTAAAATTTCGACAATTTTTTTAGTATCGTCAACGCTTAGAGTTGTTTGCGTTACGTAAGCAATTTTTTGAGAATTTTTGATATTTATTTGTTTGGCATCGTTTTCGTCAGTTACTAAAATTACATCTTTTTTAACGCGACCACTTGTTCCTTCTACTTCTGGATGACCTTTGTGACCAATTAAAATTATCTCATAACCTTCTTCTTCGTATTTTTTTGCCTCGCGATGAACTTTGCTTACTAAGGGACAAGTTGCGTCAATTATTTCTAAACCTCGCATTAAAGAATCTTCTTCGACCTTATCTGAAACTCCGTGGGCTGAAAAAATTGTGATTGCGCCAAGCGGAATTTCTTTAACTTCGTCAACAAAAATCGCCCCTTTTTTACGTAAATATTCAACCACAAACTTATTGTGAACAATTTCGTGGCGCACATAAATTGGAGGTCCAAATTTTACTAGAGCTTTTTCAACCGTTTCGATAGCTCGCGTTACGCCAGCACAGAATCCACGAGGCTTGGCAAGAATAATTTGCATTTTGATTAATTGATTTTTGAAAAAAAGCCTTGCCCAATAAACGTTTATGCCAAACTCAATTGAAGAAGCCGATCTTTTTAAAAAACTAAAAATCTATTGCGAATTATTCAATTCAGTTGGCGAGCAGCAATTCAAAATTACCCAAATTAAAACGGGGTTTGAATTTGATTAAGTATAAATTTTATTTTTCGATTAATTCTTCGTTAATAAAATCTAAAACCAACGAAAACTCTTCTCTAATTTTTTTTAAAGTTTCTGTTTTATTTTCAGCATTATCTTCGGGATTTTTTTGAGCATATTCTAGGGCTTTAGATAGTTCAAAAGCGCCAATTGAAGCAGCGGCTCCTTTAAAAGCATGAGCCGCCATATACCAAGAGTTGTTATCTTCTTCCTTAATTGCATCTTCCATCTTTGTGGTATTTCGATAGGCATTTTCAGAAAAAATTTTGAATAGTTCTCTTTCAAATTCAGCGTCGTTATCGATTATACTTCTTAAAAATTCGGTGTCGATTGGCTTTTTGTTTTGCTGATTATTTTCCATAAAAAAGATTTTTTAAATTAATTAATAACAAGACTTAGAAAAAGAGAGTTTAACTTTATACTAGAAGCTTTGATTTGTTTTGAATCTAAAATTAATTCAAAATTCCTACGCCCCATCTGAACTTGCGCCGTTCCACCAAGCTCTATAAATCCTTCAAAAATAGCAATTGTCATTATTTTTTTTGAGGAAAATTTCTCAATTTCGGCTCTCATAATTTTTTGCATATTTTGAGAAATATAAATCGCTTTACATGTTTCGTATTTTTTAGGCTCAAAATTCAAATCAATTGCATCTTTTTCTTGCAGCATAATTGACTTAGAAATTTCGTCATTGCCAAAAATGCAAATAGTAGATGATTCGTTTGACGAACTTGTTGCATTAATCAGCTCTCTTATAAAATTAGCAAAAGCAGATGCTTCGCCAACCTCTAAAGATTCTGCCAAAACATCATGCAAAGAAATATATAAGACAAAGTAAGCTGTCGCAATTTTTCTTAAAATTCTAAAAATCATTAACTAACAGTTTCTAATATTGCCAAACTATTTTTCCGTAAAAAGTGCGGCCAACTAAAGTTTGGTTGTTATAAAGGGCTTTCTTAAACTCACTATGTGTCTGATTCAAAAGGTCTTGAATTCCAACACTTAAATCAAAATTTCTAGTTGCCAAATAGCCAACTCTGGTATCAAACCTAAAATAAGAAGGTATTCCTCTTGAAGTGTTTGTAATTCCTTTTTTTAGTCCGCTTACATAGTAAAAAATGTTATCGAATTCTATTTTTGGAGTGATGCTGTAAAAAGATTTTATCTTAAATTGATTATGCGGAGATTGACCTTCGGTATTTTCTAGGTTGTCTGAATTTCCTAAAATAGTAAGATTGTCAGTTGAGCCATTTTTTAAATGAAGATTCAGTTCTAAATGATCGTAATTGGCCTCTAATTTCCAATTATTTGCCACTTGAAGCTTTCCGGTAATTTCAAATCCATAAGATTCGCCGTAGCCCAAATTTGCAGCGGTTGGACCAGCCGGAGTTGATTCAAAAGTTCTTAGTTTGGAGTATTGATTATAAAAAGTTGTGGCATCAATCGAAGTTTTGTTATTTGGCTTAATTCTATAGCCAGTTTCGTAGGCGATTAATTGCTCAACACCAAATTTTGGACTTCCTTGATTTAAAACTAATCCGCTATCTGCGTCTTTAATTGTTACGTCGCTTTCGCCTCGAGTTGGGGTTCTTATGGATTTAGAAACCGAAGCCCAAATAGTTTGTTTGCGATTGGGATAATAAGCGATTCGGGCATTTGGTTGATATGAAAAACCGTTAAAATCATTTTTCTCAAATTTTGAACCAATGGTTAAATATAATTTATCGGGAATTAGTGCCATTTTATCTTGAATAAAAGAGCTAAACCATTGGTCGTTTCTATAGTTATTGGAATATTTAAGGGGGGTTTTTCCATCAACGGAGTTTGAGTTAATTTTGTCAAAAATTTGTCTATATCCAACCCCCCAAATAAACTGATTATTTTTTGAAAAATCATAAAAATGTTGAAAGTCAAAATCTAAAGTTTGCGCGCTTCTGTTTAAAACTGGGATCTTAAATTGATCGTAGTCAAAATAGCCGTTTAGAATAAAGCTTGATTTGTTTGATAACTTTTTATTCCAATTCGCAACTAAATTGCCGCCGTGCGAATTTTTATTATTTTGAGTTGGGGTGTTTAAAGAGTAGTATTTGCTCGCAACTCCGCTGAAAATATCACCATGAATCGAAATTTCACTGTCTTTGATTGAAGAAATATCATATCTAAAACCAGATCTGTCTTGTTTTATTCCATCTTTATTATTTTGCTTATCGTTGTACTTATCCAAACCTTCGCGAACTGCTTTTTTGACATATAATCGATAAGAGTTTTTGTTTGCAGTTTCTTTTCCATAGCGCGCTTCGGTAATTGACTTATCTTGATTTCCAACAATTTGAGAAACATAAACACCTTGTGTTTGAGCGGCATTTTTAGTGATTACGTTAATAACTCCGTTAACCGCATTAGAACCCCAAATTGTTCCGCCCGGGCCTTTTACAACCTCAATTCTGTCAATGTCTTCTATTATATAATCCTGAATGTCCCAAAACACCCCAGAAAACAAAGTGGTATAAACTGTTCTACCATCAATCATTACTAGTAATTTGTTAGAAAACTGACGGTTAAAACCTCTTGCTGTAATTGCCCATTTATTGCCGTCAATTCTAGCGACTTGCAAACCTGGAACCATTCTTAAGGCCTCTGGAATTGAGGTTGCGCCAGATCTTCTAATATCTTCTGAAGATAAAATATAAGTTGCCGAAGGAGCGTCAAAAGCACTCTCTTTCTTTTTTGATAAAGAGAAAATTTCTGGATTAAAAGACGAGCCACGCTCTTCTTTGTCATCAGCTTTTGCAGAAAACAAAAATAGCGGCAGCAATAAAATTGTTAGAGCAAAAATTTTTATTTTTTTCATAGCCAATGGTTTTGTAGCTATAGACACTATTAACAAATTTTAAAATACATTGGAAACATATTATTGAAATTGTAAGCCTCTTTTTCTTGCCAAGGAAAACTTATTACTGTTTCCATAGAATATCCAAATTCTTTAAAAATTATTCTATAATTTCTACAAGCAACTGCCACGGCAACAGCAAAAATATAATCGCAACCATGTTTTTTAAACTCTTCCAAACTTGCTCCAAGCATTTTTTTGGAAATCGACCGATTTCTTTCCTCTTTTGCCACAACTCCTGAAGATATTTCGCCAAATATTAAATCTTCTCTTTGATCGTATTTTTTGATTACGTTTTTGTAATTATACTTAGTTTGCGGAATTTCGTTAGATAAAATTTTGCACTGACTAGAAGTAAGTAGCCGACAACCCCCAAT
>CANEUK010000093.1 GCA_947441695.1 Rickettsiales bacterium | reverse complement strand
TCGTAAGAAAATAAAACAAACTATCTACGATTTTGCCATTGGAAAATTGGGTGGTGAAGAATCTTTTGTTGATTTGCTTAAAAACCCCAAAGCGTTGGATATTTTACTAAAAGGTAGCGCAAAAATTTATATTTTAGATAATGATTCTAATAGCGTTCTTCATCATGCCGCTAGAAATAAAAACAATATTTTTCCATTCCTTTTTTTATCAATTCTAATTGATTCTAGGTCAGATAATTTAGCCATTCTAAAACATCGAAACATTTATAAGGACAATGCTTTTGAATGTTTTTTGGCGAAAAAAAATGGAAGCAACACAAAAAACTCATCTTTAAAACAACTTATATGCTTGATTGGACTTAGTTCTGGTTCTTATTCTAACAAGGAATCTGAAATCAATCATATGCCTAGCAATCAAGATATCGATCAAGAGCTATTGAACTTTATAGTTAATTATAGCTCAACCTTTGGAACAAATTGCTTGATGAATAATGATTTTAAAGTGAGTAGAGAAGCATTTAATCTGATTAGAATTATAGAAATAAACAATAAAACCAATCCTTGTCTTCTGAGCTCTTTAGAGAAATCGATGATTGAAAGTTTGATTGATATCAAGCTAGAGAATCTGAAATTTTTGCTAGATTTTTCTAAAGAATCCGAAACAGAACCTTCCAAAAACGACAAAGAATCAAACACTTTTGCACTTTATTCAATTTGTGATTTTTTAAGAAGAGATGAAAATGAAAGATTTAAGTTTAATCCAAGATTTGATTCAATTTTGTCGTTGACTAAAAATCTTTTAGATAATGGTGCAAATCCTAATTACAAAGTAATTTTGAAAATATTGCTTAATTATACTACGCCCTTGCTGTTTTATTCTTCAAACAATGATAATCCTCGTTTGATTGAGCTTTTAATTGATGCTTTGGATAACTCAGAGCAGGAATTGTATAAAATTATTATAGATGAGATGGATGTTCTAAGTTTTAATGCGCGCAATAGAAATTTTCGTAATGTTGAGGTTATTTTAAATCGCGCCCCTCTTTTGGTAAATCGATTACAAGAACAAGGTCGCACAACCTTACATATTATTTTAGAAAACGCTCTTAAAAGCCCTCTTCAAGAGGTGTCGCAGCAATATTGCGAAATTGCCAAAATGTTAATTGAACGAGATGCAAGTTGTGTAGTTAAAAATAAAGAAGGCATCACGGCAAAATCTTTAATCAATGATTTGGTGGCTCAAAAAAAAGTTGCCACAGATTATTTTGTTCTAAAAGAAGAAAATTGGCGCAATATTAGTTATATTGAGGTTCCATTTGTAAAAAAACTTTCTGAATCAGAAAAAAAGCAACAAGAAGAAGAAAAAGAACCAGGTCGCAGATTAGAACTAGAAAAACTAACCAAATATTTTGTCAGTTTGTTTGAGCAAGATTCAACTTTTGGAAAAGCAAAATCAGTTCCAAATCAACGAAATATATCGCAGATTTGCGACCAAATAAACGAAGAAGAATTGCAAATTTTTGAAGCAAAAAATGGTTTTAATTTAGCTTTTTTGGTTGCGAAATTTGGCAAGCTAGAAGATTTAACAATTTTAATGGAAAAGGGTTTTAACCTTAATTATCAAGACTCAAACGGTCTTTCTTTACTAAGTTCTGCAACAAGTCGCAAATCAAGCAAAGAGTTAAAAGAAATTGATTCAGAAGAAATCGTAAAATTTTTAATATCCCAAGAAAATTTAGAATTTGGCTTGGTAAAAATAATCTTAAAAAATTTTGCTCAAACCAATTATCCAAAAAACTATCTTAAAATCATTTTGGATAGCGAAAATGTTGTTTCTGTTGCTGCTAATTGCGAAAAAAAAGAGTTTAATGTTTTTGTTGAAGATCTGCATAAATCTGCCAACCAAAATAAACTTACAAAAGATTGGCGCGGTTTTTTTAAAGAAGAAATAAGCAACTTTAATAAAAAAGTTTTAGATAAAATTAATCATCAAAAAGTCTCTAAAGCAAACGAACTCGAGGCTAAAGCTTCTGAAACAAATTCTAGTGAAAAATCCATTTCTAAAAATGAAAGAAAAAGAATTGCCACAAAAGAGCGTGAAAATCGAGAATTAGAAGAAAAAGAAAAAAAACTAAAAAACGAAGCAAAAAGATTGGTAAAAAAACAAAGTGAAGAAATTTCTTTGGCGGCAATTGAAGAAGTGGTTAAAAACCTCGATGAAATATCAGATGAACAGAGTTTAAAATTAAAACATTTAAAGCTTCAAAATGAAGTAAATAAAGAGTTGCCCAGTCACGCTTTTTTGGCAACCAAAAGAGATATTTCTTCAATCGAAGATTTACCTTACAACGTTCAGCCAATTATTAAAGATTTGGTAAGTTCTGGCTTTGATGTAGCTGTTAAAGGAAGTTATATTTATCGAAATAGCGAAGGCAAAAAAGTTAAAAAACCAAATGATTTAGATCTTGAGATTTTTGTTCAAGGTTTGGCGCAAAAATCAGATGAAGAAATAGGGCAAATTATTCAAGCAAAATTTAGCCCAAATACTGAATTTGGGCTTAAAAAAGCTGATGAAAAAAATGTAATTTTTGGTAATTCTGAAAACGAAGAAATTAAAATTTTTCGTAGCGATAATCCAAAAATTTTTACCGCAACTTTTAGTAGCCAAAAAAAAGCACTCGATGTTTCTTTTTATGATTCAAGGGTTTTGCCGCTGCCCAATTTAACTTGGACAACTTCAATTGATGCCCGAAGAATTAGAGTGGTAAATGACGAAAATTTTTCTCTTAAACACGACTACGTTGATAATTTTAAATATTCGCACCCTAATTTTGCTGAAGATCGATTGGCAATAAATCCTTATTCTCAAAAATTATTTTTACGCTTGGCTTTGATTGCCTCTAAGGGTTTAGTTGGTTTTGAAGAAATTGAGAAATCGATTGAAGAAAACAAAATTGATGTTCTTAAAACTATGTTTAAAGAGTTTGGTTTGGTTAAAAAAATTGATTCAAATCCCAAGAATCAAATTAAAGCCGTTTTTCAAAGTTGGATTGAAAATCACCGTTTATTTGATGAAAAAGGTCGGGTTTTTTTTGATATTTTGCGTCAGATTATTCTTATTCCGTCAAAAAAGGACGAACGTGAATTAAGTCTTCAAGAGTCAAATTTTTTAGCACTTTTTGACAAAACTAAGTCAGAAATCGCGCTCGAACCCAAGCCAAACACGTCTTTACAGGCTATGAATGCAAACAAACTAAATAAAGAAGCTCAAATCCAAATTAGACCTTAAAACAAAGAATCTATTGCGAATTCCGAGCAATCCACTTGGGCGAGCAGCAATTCAATCAAACCCAAATTCAAAACAAGTTTGAATTTAATTAACTATAAATTTCTTTCTCATCTTCTTGCAAAAATTTAAATTTTTCATCGGTTTTATTAGAAACTAAATCAGCCAAAATCTTTCCCGAAGCCGCGGATAATGTCCATCCAAGCGAACCATGACCAGAATTGATTAAAAAATTTTCATATTTTTTTACATCACAAATTAGTGGCAACGAATTAGGGCGAAATGGTCTAAAACCAAACCATTCTTTAATTTCGCCAACGTCTCCAAAATCAGAAAATGTTGAACCAACAACTCTTTTTAAAAAATTAATCTGTTTTTTGTTTTTAGTGTTTCTAAATCCACAAATTTCAACCGCTCCGGCGCATCTAAAAACATTTCCCAAGCGCGAATAGACAATTCTATTTTCCGAATCAGACAAAGCCAAGTTTGGCGCGATATTTTCTTGGTCAGCGTTAATTGATAAGCTATAGCCTTTTAATGGATAAATTTTTGAGTCAAGCTTGATTCCGCGCAAAAGTTTTTCGCCAAATGCACCCAAAGCATAAACGTATTTATTGGCAATAAACACGCCTTTATTGGTGTTGATGCCAGTAATTTTTTTGTAGTTAGTAAAAATATTTTTTATTTCGGCGTCATACTCAAAAACCACGCCATATCTTTCCTGACAAATTTTGGCTAATTTTTGAGTAAAAATCATAGTATTTCCACTGGCGTCAGAATCATAAAAAATTCCGCCAGCTAGTTTTTTTTCATCAAAAAGTTTTACCAAAGTTGGCTCTTTTTTAATGCAATCTGACGCGCTTAAAATTTGTGCTTTTGAACCAAGCGAAATTAAAAATTCAGCTTCTTTGATTGCCAATTCAAAGCTTTTTTTAGTACGATAAAAATGTAAAATTCCTTTGTTTTTGTAATCGAATTTTAAATCTTTTTCTTCGGCAAGAATTTGCTCCAAAACTTGTTTGCTGTAGGAAGAAAGTTCAAATAATCGTCGGCTATTTTCTTGAGATTTTTTTTCATCAGAATTTTTATAAAATTCGCAAAACCAATTGAAAAAATTTTTGTCAAAAATTTGTGAAATCTTCAAAAAAGAATTGGGAAAAATTGCCGCCTTGAACAATGAAAATAGCGAAGATTTTTCTGCCCAAGTTTTAATGTGCGAATAGCTCAATTGACCGCCATTGGCATAAGAGCAGCCCAAAGCAGATTCAGAATTTTTTTCAATTACCACAACTTGATGACCGGCTTTGGCAAGAAAATAAGCACTTGTAACTCCAATAACGCCAGCACCCAAAACTATCACTTTCATCGCAAAAATATTTTTTTAAATTGGTTAAAAGCCCAAAAAAGCTTTGAAGCCTTTATTCAAATTCATTTCACCTCATATTTAGTCGTATTTTAGCTTATTTTTTTAATAAAATTATTCGAAATATATCCAGATATTCCTCACAATTTTATCAAAAAAGCACTTAAAAATATGCCAAAATCTTAGGCAAAATGAATTTGAATGCAGGCTCTAAAAAAGACTCATAAGTTTAGTAAAAACAAATCAAACAAAAAATGTCAGACAAGCCAAATATTTTCAACATTCCAGCAAATTATCACTTTCTTGAATCGATGCTTTTTTGGCTAGAAAAAAACTTTGGCGAAGAATTGGCGCAAACAAAAATTTTTCTACCTAATCGACGCTCTTGTCGTCAATTTAGTCAAATATTTTTAAATAAAAAAAGTCAGTCTTTTTTGCCAAAAATTAAAGCAATTTCTGATATTTCTTTTGAAGATTTTTTTGATTTTTTACCCAATGAAGAAGCCAAAGAAATAATCAACGAACTATTACAAATAAAGAGCCTGTCAGGAATTGATTATTTAATTTTTTTAAGCCAAGAAATTCAAAAACTAGAGGTTTTTGGCAAAGATTTAGAATTTGAGCAAGCATTTAAAATTGCTACTAATTTGCAAAATTTATTCGAAGATATTGAGCGTGAAGAAATTGATCTAAGCCAAATTGACGAAATTGACGATTCTAATTTATCAAAACATCGGCAATTAACCTTAGATTTTTTAAAAAATTTTCACGTTCAAATCAAAAATTCTCTACTTAAAAAAAACATTTTTTTTGGCACAACAACTCAAAATTTTACCATCCAAAAATTTAGCTGGTTGCTTGAAAAATATGGCTCAAAAGTGCCAATTATTTTAGCTGGATCAAGCGGCAGCGTTTTATTTAGTCGAAAATTAATTAAGTCAGTTGCTGACAAAAATTTTGTTATTTTGCACGGTCTAAAAGAAACCAAAGATGTTGAACAAAACCATCCGCAATTTTTCTTAAAATCGCTGATAAATTTTTTAAAAATCGAAGAAAAATCGGTCGTTAAAATTGCTGAAGAAAAATTTTGTTTAAGCTCGCAAAGCAGGCAAAACCTAATTTCGTTGATGATGTTGCCATTTGAACAAACGTTAAAATGGCAAGAAATTTCTAAACACCTTGATGTTGCAAAAATAGCCTTAGATTTAAATGAAAATTTTAAATTAATTGAGGCTAAAAACCAAATCGAAGAAGCTAAAATTATTTCGCTAATTTTGCTTGAAAATTGGCAAAACAAAAAATCTGGCGCGCTAATTATCAATGACGAAGTCTTGGCAAATCTTGTTTCGCTTGAACTCAAGAGTTTTAATTTGCCTTTTAATGACAC
>CANEUK010000092.1 GCA_947441695.1 Rickettsiales bacterium | reverse complement strand
GTAGCAATGTTAGTATCAAATTTTTCGGTTGCTTTGGCTCGCTCTTCTTCTATCTGTCTAATCTGCTGCTGATTAAAATTTATCTGCCCTTGGATGGATACTCGAAGTTTATTTTCTGTCATATAAAATCTTAAAAAAGTTATTTTGGCGTCTCGCTGAGCGTTTCAGACCACTTGTAGATAAAAAGTTCTTCATTTCACTTTAAAATTCCAGTTCCTATCTTGCAACAAAGTTATTAATTTTATTACTATCTAGCGTCGAATAACTAGATTGTCAGTAAAGACTGTGTTTTTCATTTCGCTTTACAAGTTCATTTAAACTTTAAAATGCCAATTACTATCTTACAACAAAGTTTTTAATTTTATTTTTATATAACTTAGAAAAACAATATTTTTTCCACCAAATCATCAAATAAATTAGGATATTATTTTTGGCTTTTGATTTGAAGATCAGAAATGATTCAGCGTATTATCGACTATCCCAGCATTGCTCGATGATTAAAGTTGTGTGTTATTCATATCTACATTAGCAAATACTAATTCTCTAATGTATTTTACTTTCAAAGCAGTTTTTTCAACATTTTCAGCTTTTACTTTTTCTTTGTTCTTGATTGTGCCGACAACGCACTTTTTACTTGTACTACGTCTTAATAAAAAAATAACGCGAAAACTATAAAAATTTAAATGGGGTTTGATGTGAAATTTGAGATAGTCTTTTAATTTTCTATAAATTTTTCCTACTTCTTTTTGCTTCAAAGATTTTGAGTTGACGACAAAATTAATCGTCGCGATACTTCCGCGCTGTTTAAAAGCCGCTTTTAATAAAAATAAAATCTATTGCGAATGCAGCGATTCAGTCGTCTGCGAGAGCAATTCAAAATTTGCCAAATTCGACATAAGTTGAATTTCATTCAAGTATAATCAAAACAATGACAATTTCTCACAAATCTTTCCTTGAATCAAAAGCTTGGGCGTTTGAAGAAGCGCGCCGCATATTGGCAAAAGTTGGGGGTAAAACTCCTGCCAAAGGCTACGTGCTTTTTGAAACGGGTTATGGCCCGTCGGGTTTGCCGCATATTGGCACTTTTGGCGAAGTTGTACGTACATCGTTTGTGCGTCACGCGTTTCAATGTTTGGCGCCCGAAATTCCAACGCGCATGTTTTGCGTTTCTGATGATATTGACGGGCTGCGCAAAGTGCCAGAAAACGTGCCGCAGCAAGATTTGGTGCGGGCGAATTTGGGTCGTCCACTAACTTCGGTTCCTGATCCTTTTGGAACTCACGAATCTTATGGACACAACATGAACGCCCGTTTGCGCGGTTTTCTCGATGGCTTTGGTTTTGAATATGAATTTATCAGCGCTACTCAAAAATATAAATCGGGCGCGTTTGATTCTACAATGTTGCGCGTGCTTGAAAAATATGACGAATTGATGGATTTGATGTTGCCAAGTTTGGGCGCTGAACGCCAAGAAACTTACAGCCCGTTCATGCCAATTGATTTAGAAAGCGGAATTGTAATTGATAAAGGTGTTAAAGGAGTAAACAAAGAAAAAGGCACCGTGATTTATGTTGATGGAAATGGCGTTGAAAAAGAAGTTTTAGTCACTGGCGGAAATTGCAAATTGCAGTGGAAAATCGACTTTGGCGCGCGCTGGTATTCTTTGGACGTTGATTATGAAATTTATGGCAAAGATCACCAGCCAAACGAAAAAATTTATCGCCGCGTTTGCGAAATTTTGGGCGGTGTCCCACCAGTCAATTTCACTTACGAAATGTTTTTGAGCGACACTGGCGAAAAAATTTCTAAATCAAAAGGCAACGGAATTTCGGTGGAAGACTGGTTGAAATATGCGCCAGCTGAATCGATGTCGCTTTTCATGTATCAAAAACCAAAAACGGCGAAGCGGCTTTATTTTGACGTAATTCCTAAAGCGATGGATGAATATTTAACTTTTGCTTTGGCTTTTGAAAAACAAGAAGAGCTTCCAAAGCTTGATAATCCTGCTTTCCACGTTCATCAGGGAAAAATTCCTGCCATCAATTTTAATTTGAGTTACTCGCTTTTGCTTAATTTGGCGAGCGCCTGCAACCCTGAAAATGACGACGTGCTTTGGGGTTTTATTTCCAAATATCAATCTGGTCTTTCAAAAGAAAATTCACCACTTTTGGCAAAAATGGTTGAAAGCGCAATTAATTATTACAACGACTTCATTAAGAAAAATAAAAAAT
Source organism: Rickettsiales bacterium (assembly GCA_947441695.1). Taxonomy (GTDB): domain Bacteria; phylum Pseudomonadota; class Alphaproteobacteria; order Rickettsiales; family UBA1997; genus UBA2645. The sequence continues at coordinate 3,830 of CANEUK010000092.1, read as the reverse complement.
TCCGCGAAGCCACCGACGCAGAAAAAGCGGCACTTCGCGAGTTAGTTGAAACTTTAAAAAATGCCACAAAAGAAGAGAAAAAAGATGGCGCGCTTTTGCAAAATCTGGTTTTTCAAGTGGGTAGAAATCACGGTTTTGAAACCAAAATGCGCGACTGGTTTTTGACGCTTTACCAAATTTTGTTAGGTCAAGATCAAGGCCCGCGAGTTGGCTCTTTTATTGCTTTATTTGGGATTGAAAATTTTATAAATTTAGTAAATGGCAGAATTTAATTCAGAAATAAAACTTCCCAATTTGCAAAAATTTGCGCAAGATTTGCAGCAAGATTTTTTGGACAATTACGCTAATTTAAGCGAAGAGCAAAAACGCGTCTTATCTTTGTTTCCAAGGCATTTGGAAGAAATTTTGCAACAAATTGCAACCATTGAAGCCGAAGAAAAAAAGTTAAATTTAGATGAAGAAACAATTCCAAATAACAAAAAATATAACCCAATTAAAGCCGCACAAAAACAACTCAAAAAAAATGAAAATCAAAAAAAACTAAAAGAAATTGCTGGCGAACTTTTTGTAGCTTCTTGCGCTTCAACAAAAAAAACGCTCGAACAATCGCTTGAATTTCATAAAAAATGCGGTCTTGGAGCCTTAGAATTAAACAAATTTAGCAAGTTGGATGTTAATCCGTTGGTGGCAATTTTGGCATCAGGAAAAACGCCAGAACAGTTGGATAAATTTTTAAAAATTGAAGGCGTTGAAATAAACGCCAAATCCGAAATTTCTGGAAACACCGCGGCACATTTTGCTGTTGCTTTGGGCGTTGAAAAAGATGTGTTTAAAACTCTAATTGAAAACCAACTTGATTTGAATGTTAAAAACAAAAGCAACCTTACCGTGCTTGATTTGGCGGTGTTAAAAGGCGACGAAAAAACTGCTAAATTTTTGTTAGAAAACAACGCCAAATCAGGAGTTTTTGTTGGTCGAGATTTTGAAGAAAAACAAAATAAAAAACCTTCTCCAAAACCAAAATCTCAAAAGACAAATTTTGAGCCAAAAAAAGAAAGCTTAAACCAATTGCCAAATCAACCTTTGCCAAAGCAAGAACCTAAAAATCAAATTACACCAAAACCGACTCAAAATTCTGGTTCTAATCAAAATCAAAAACCCGTTGCAGATTCAGCAATTTATTCGCTTGGCAATTCAAATTCTGCCAAATTCACCCAAAGTTTGAATTTGATTGAGCGCGCGCCAAAACCGACTCAAAATTCTGGTTCTAATCAAAATCAAAAACCCGTTGCAGATGCGCCAAAACAAAGCGCAACTCACTTAAAAGAAATTAGTTTTACGAATAATCGCTTGCAAAATCAGTTCAAAAATAATCCAAATTCAATTGAGAATAAGCGGCAAAATTTAGACAAAAAACCAACGGAAAATAAAATTATCCAACCCAAGCAAGAACAAGTTGAAGCACCGATTTTTCCACCCAAAATTTCCTTTAAGCAAGAACAAGTTGAAGCACCGATTTTTCCACCCAAAATTGTCTTAGAATTACCTAAAAAATTGCAGCCAGAAAAAATTTTGAAAGATAATAAAATTTCTCAAAATCAGCAGTTAAAAAATCAGCTTTTAGAAGCGTCAAATTTAGCAAAAACTTCAATTTCTGAAGCAAATTTTTCTCAAGAAAAAAAATCTGATTCAAAAGAGCGAGATATTCAAATTTTGCAGCCAAAAACCATAATTGAGAAAATTTTAAAGATAAAATTATCAGAAGTTAATATTAGTGCTTTGCTTTTTGACTCGGTAAGAAAAGGTGATGAAGTTATTTCGGCTCTTTTAATTCAATATGGCGCCGATGTTAGTTATCAAAGGGGCGGAAAGTCTGTTTTAGATATTGCAGTTGAACAAAAAAGCTCATCTTTGGTTGAAATTGTTGGTGCAAAATCAAGTTCAGAAAATTTGCAAAAAGCTTTGGAAAGGCTTTTGGAAAATTCTTTGCAAAGTTCTTTAGAAAAATATTCAAAACAGGTTTTACAAAATCATCAGCAAGAAATTTTGCAGAAAAATCAGCCTTTAAAAACGTTAGATTTTGCAAAAAATTCAACTTTTGAAGAAACTCAATTTTCCATCCCAAATCAGGCTTTGAACTTAGGGCCAAATCTACGCAAGCCTATTGAAATAGGCGAAAAAATAGAGTTATTAAAAAATTCAATTTCATCAACCGAGGTTGAAATTGGTATAAATTCTTCTCAAAAACAAAAATCTGATTCAAAAGAGCGGGATATTCAAATTTTTCAGCCAAAAAAAACTTTTGAAGACTTTAAAAATAATGAAAAATCTATAACAAAACCGAATCAAGATCTTAATTTTTATAAAAATCAAAAATCTGTTGCAGATGCTCCAATACAAAGCGCAAATCACTCAAAAGAAAATAAATTTGTAAGCACTAATTCGCTGCGTAGCAATTCAGAATTAATCCAAATTCAACATGAGTCGAATTTGATTGAGTATAGTAAAAATTTTGAGCCAAAAACCGCGACCGAAAAAACTTTAAACTCAAATTTATCAAATAAACCGATTACTCAATTTCAATTCGAATCTAAGTCGCAAGAACCTTGCTTTGCTGATTTTTTACCTCCAAAAAAAACAAGGAATGATTTTGAGGTTTCTTCTTCTGATTTGATAAAAATAGATCAAAAATTTGCTAATCCGATTCAACGCGTTGTTGATGTTAGTAGCTATCAAGGTGGTAAAAAACCTGTTTTAAAAATTCAAGTTGAGCAAAAAAGCCCATCTTTGGTTGAAATTGTTGGTGTAAAATCAAATTCAGAAAATTTACAAAAATCCCCAGAAAAACTTTTGGAAAAATCTTTAGAAAAGTCATTGGAAAAGCCTTTAGAAAAACCACTGGAAAAGCATTTAGAAAAGCATTTAGAAAAGCATTTAGAAAAGCATTTAGAAAAGCATTTAGAAAATCCTTCGCAAAGAAACGTTCAAATTTCTTCTAATAATTCCAACAAAACCGAAAAAAATTCTTTAGCAAATGACTCAAAAAAAGAAATTAAAGATTTTTTAAAGCCCGCGCAAATTTCTAATGATTCTGTTAAAAATAGTTCTTCGCCAAGTTCCTCGCCTAAATCGACCGTTTGCAAAGCTTTATCGCCAAAATCTTTAGCGCAATCTCGCTAAAATCTTTAGCGCAATCTCGCTAAAATCTTTTTGAAGCTAAATTTTAATCTCTGAAATCAGGTTTTTAAAAGTATCAATTTCGTAATTGTCGCAAACGCCTTGCAAAACAGAAGCCAAACGCTCCAAACCCATTCCGGTGTCAATACAAGGTTTTGGTAAAGACGTCATTTTTTTATCAGTGGTTTTTTCAAATTGCATAAAAACCAAATTCCAAATCTCAATAAAACGATCGCCATTTTGATCTTTTGAACCCGGAACATCGCCAAAAATTTTATCACCATGATCATAGAAAATTTCTGAACATGGGCCGCAAGGGCCAACGTCGCCCATCGACCAAAAATTATCATCAGTTGCGATGCGAATTATTTTTTCTTCGGGCAAATTAGCGATTTTTTTCCATAAATTTGCTGCCTCAAAATCGGTGTGATAAACCGTGACCAAAAGCTTGTCTTTGTTGATTTCAAACTCTTTAGTTAATAAATCCCAAGCATAAAAAATCGCCTCTTCTTTAAAATAATCGCCAAACGAAAAATTGCCCAACATCTCAAAAAAAGTGTGGTGACGGGCGGTGAAGCCAACATTGTCAAGGTCGTTGTGTTTTCCGCCGGCGCGTACACATTTTTGCGAAGTGGCAGCGCGTTTGAATTTTG
>CANEUK010000091.1 GCA_947441695.1 Rickettsiales bacterium | reverse complement strand
GTAATAATTAGAGCGGTTGCAACGTAAATAGAGCGACCAGTTCTAATTATTACTTCTTGCTTGGATAATTCGATTTCTTTGCGCACCAAATCAATTTTTTGCATTCTTTTTGAAAAGGCTAAAGTATCTATGGTTGTAAGGTTCATAGCGATTGTAGACATAAATTTTTGTGGTGTTTTTGTGGTGTGATTTAACTAATTTTTATACCAAAGCTGATTGAAGATTTACGATTTTCTCAAAAAAAATAAAATCTATTGCAGATGCGTGAATTTACTTCGCGCAGCAACTAAAAATAAACCCAAATTCGACGCAAGTCGAATTTGATTAATTTAGAACTTTCCTTGATAAATTTTGATGATGTTTTCAAGCATTTTTAAAGCCTCGTCACGCGGACGTTGAAAGGTGTTTCGACCAATAATTGAGCCGTTGGCGCCGCCTTTGTAAATTTGACGAATTTCGTTATAAATTTCGCTTTCGCCTTTGGCGTTGCCGCCCGAAAAAACTACAATTCTGCGATTGTTAAAAGTGGCTTTCATCACGTGTTTAACGCGCTCTTCAAGGCTTGAAACTGGAATTTTCATTTTTTCATAGACCTTAATTGCTTCTAAATTTTCTAAAGCTTGAGTTGGAGGTTTAACTTTTATGATGTGCGCACCAAGCAAAGCCGCCATATGCGACGCGTAGGTGCAAATGTCCATTGCGGTTTCGCCAATTTTTGAAAGGTCGCCACCACGTGGATAAGACCAAACAACCACCGCCAAACCGTATGATTTAGCTTCTTCGGCGATTTCGCGAATTTCTTCAAACATGTCAAAAGCGGCGTCAGAACCCGGATAAATTGTAAAACCAATTGCCGAACAGCCCAAACGCAAAGCGTCTTTTACCGAAGAGGTTGTAGCCTGATGTGGCGCGGTTCCGCCATTATGCAAAGAATTTGAAGAATTAATTTTTAAAATAGTTGGAATTGCTCCAGCAAATGTGTCTGCGCCCGCTTCAATCATTCCAAGTGGTGCGGCGTAAGCGTTCAAACCAGCGTCAATTGCTAATTGAAAATGATAATGCGGATCGTAAGCGTCAGGATTAACCGCAAAACTTCTGTCGGGCCCGTGTTCAAAACCTTGATCAACTGGCAAAATCAACATTTTTCCAGTTCCGCCAAGTTTTCCTTCCATTAAAATGCGCGCCAAATTGGTTTTGGTGCCAACATTGTCGGTTTCGTAGCACGCAAGAATTTTTTTAACTTTGGAAGAAATTTTCATGATTTTTAAAAATTTAATTGGAAGAAAATGTGAAGAAAAAATTTAATTTAAAAAAATTAGTTTTGAGCGTTTGCGGCGTCAAGTTTTTATAGTGAATCAAATTCAACTTTCGAAAAAAAATTTTGCACCAATTAAAAGCCGCCAGCTTTGAAGATTGCATTTAATTTTAATCAAAAAAACCGATCTTATGTTAACGGAGTTATGCAGCAAAAGTGATTTTGACGAGTTAAAAATAAACGAAGTTCTACAAAAAGAAGGGAGAAAACAGCTCTTTTTTTACCAAACTTTTGCAGATTTGTTAAAAGATCCAGGAATTAATGACTCGCAAAAAGCAGCTTTGAATTTGTTAAATAAAATTTGCTTTTACCCTCAAGATAATCTTGTAGATAAACTTTTAATTTTGGATGAAATGCACTTAGAATTTTTAAAATCAATAGTCGAAGACATCGGTGACAACCAACTCAAATCGAGAATTGCCAATATTTTATTTATCAAAACCAACCATCATAAATATGCAGAAATGGCAATTAAGGCTTTTTTAAGAAGCGGTTGTGATTTTTTAGAAATTTCTTCCGAAGAAACGCCTGATGTGAATTGCTTTCGCGACAAAATTGACAGAGCCTTAGAAATAAACTTTTTAATAAAAAATTCTGCCACAAGCGAAGTTGAAGAAACAAAGGAAGCTCTCAAGAAAGTTTTGGCAAAAACCGCTTTCTTACCAAAAAATGATTATCTGATTGAGTCTTTGTTAGACTTGATTTGCAAAGCGCGAGATTACGATTTTTGTTTAGATTTTATCGATCTCAATTTTGCCAAAATAACAAATATTCACGATAAAGATCGAATATTGGCTATCGGCATTTTAGCCGCTCAAAAGTTGCAGAAAACTCAAAAGGCTAATGATTTTTATCGACATAAAGCGCAAAACTTTTTCAAAGAGGCTAATCGCTTTGCATCAGAAGGTGAAAGTAGTTATATTGGGGCTCATTATTGGCTAAAAGAAGCCTTATTTAATTTAAAAAAAATCAATTCTAAGTCAGAAGACGATCGAAAGTTAGAACAATCTTGGAAAAGACTTTTAACAGAATTTAATCACAAAGTTATATCAGAATCTATGATTGAAATTTCTGTCAAACAAAACGCCGACGACTTGATAAATTATAATAAACAAAGGCTTGAAGAGATTAAAAAATATCAATCTAACATTTTAGAAACGCTTGTTTGTTTTACGAAAGAAGCTTTGCCAAAATATGAAGATTTATCTAAAAAAACCGAGATAACTTTGGCTGATTTTGTAGGAAAAATCACTTTTGGAAATGGCGAAAAAGAAGTTTCTGGTTATGATTCTGAAAAAGAAAAAGCCATTCAGAGTTTAGGAATTTATTGGGGGTTATCCGTTCATCTTATCGAAGAAGCTAGAAAATACATAATCACAACCTTCAAAAAAGACGAAATTGATTGGGCAATTAGTTTTTTCATTCAAAAAAGCCCCTTAGTTTCGCAAACAAAACTAGACCAGTTTTTTGCCGCTCTCGAGTTTGGATTTTTTGGAGATTGGGTTGTTTCGTCGCACTTAATTCCGGCGCGAATAGAAGGAATTTTAAGAGAAAGATTAAAAATCAACGGCATTTATAAACTCAAAACAGAGCAAGATTTAACCCAAAAAGATCACCTTTTTGGAGATTTGCTTAGCGGCGAATTTAGAGAAAACTTAGATCAAGATATTCTTTTGGGAAAAGATGTGATGTTCAATATCGAAGCCCTTTTGCAGCACAAGCACGGAGCAAATTTGCGCAATGAAATTTATCACGGACTTTGCGAAGATAATTTTTTTACCACGCCGCAAAATATTTACCTTTGGTGGATGTTTTTAAAAATTATCGTTGATTCGCATCTCAAGAGCAAAAATTAGCCACAGCTTTTTGATTTCAAGAAACGCGGCAACAAAGCTAAATCTGACTCAAGATAACCAAAATAACGAATAAAAAACTAAGCTTGATGGAATTTAGGTAAAATTTTTGCGTCTTGTTGTTTTAATTTTTCAATTGCCAGCTCAAACTCTTGTTTAGAAAGCTCGAGCAAGGAAATATGATTACAAAAAATCAGACCAGCTTTTTTGCTCTGATTTAAAACAAAAAAAAACAAGAATTGGTTGATTTAAAACCAATTAAAATTTGTCAAAAAAACCTTAATTAAAAGTATGAACCAATCATTTTTTGCTAAATTTAAAAAAAATCGACGCGGCTATTTTTCGTTTATCATTTTAGTAATTCTGTTTTTTTTCACTCTTTTTGCTGAATTAATAGCCAATGAAAAACCTTTATTAGTAAAGCTTGGGGATGATTTTTATTTTCCGGTTTTTGCTAAAATTTCTGAAAAACAACTTGGTGGCCAATTTGAAACTGACGCCGATTTTCGTGATCCTTGGCTAAAAAATTTAATAAATAAAAACGGTTGGATGGTTTTTGCGCCAATTAAATTTTCTTATCAAACCATTAACTACCAAATCAAAACTCCAGCACCTTCAAAACCAACTGCCGAAAATTTACTTGGCACCGATGATAATGGCCGAGATGTTTTGGCTCGTCTGATTTATGGCATTAGAATTTCGTTAATTTTTGGTCTTGTTCTGACTTTTTTTAGCAGCGTTTTGGGAATTTTTCTTGGAGCTGTTCAAGGATATTTTGGCGGATTGTGTGATCTTATTTTGCAGCGTTTTATTGAAATTTGGTCGAGTATGCCGGTTTTATTTTTGCTGATAATTTTGTCGTCAATCATTGAACCAAGCTTTTTTTGGCTTCTGATTTTAATGCTTTTATTTAGCTGGATGTCGATGGTTTCTTATGTAAGAGCCGAATTTTTACGTTTGCGCAATTTTGACTTTGTGCGCGCCAGCAAAGCTTTGGGCGCCAGTAATTCGCGAATTATTTTTTGTCATATTTTGCCAAATGCTTCGCCAATCATAATTGCCAATCTTCCATTTTTATTAGCTTCGTCGATTACAACCCTAACTTCGCTAGATTTTTTGGGTCTTGGTTTGCCAATTGGTTCGCCATCTTTGGGCGAATTGTTGGCGCAAGGAAAAAACAATTTAAACGCCTATTGGCTTGGTATTAGCGGCTTTGTGGCAATTACTTTAATTTTAACTTTGCTGGTTTTTGTTGGCGAAGCCTTAAGAGATTCTTTTGAAATTAGAGCCCGTCTTTAAATTTATTTGATTCCAGATTTAGTCCTATTTTGGCTTATTTTTTAATAAAATTATTCGAAATATATCCAGATATTCCTCATAATTTTATTAAAAAAGCGCTTAAAATATGCCAAAATCTGGAATCAAATAAATTTAAAGACAGGCTCTAGAAAAAATTAACCAAATTTTTTCTACCTAGAGTAGAACTTTTTTTTCACGCATCAACTCTGGTTTGGTTGTATTATTTTAAGCCAAAAACATATTGCTTTCTTGTTATGTTAGTTTTCACCAAAACAAAGCATAAATCTTGCAAAAGCTCACCACGCTTTGTTTGCAAGCGCACCACAAAAAAACTCAAAATAATCCAAAACCCAAATTCACCACGCAAAATCCATCAAACCCAAAACCCGCAAATCTCAACCAAACCAAGTTCAAACTTCACTTGAATTTGGTTTGGTTTTGAGAGTTGCTTGATTGATTTTATATTTCATCGCGAACACGCATAAAAATTGCAAAGCGCGGCAAGTTATTTTTGGTTTTTCCCCAAAATTTATAAGTGATTTTATCGCCAATTTTTGGTGGATTTTGGCGTTGCAAGTCAGAAAAACCGCTGCCAATTTTGAAACGAATTTTATCAGAATTTTCTACCAGCAAAGCTCCCATCAAGCCTTTATATTTGCCGCTTCCGGCAATGTGAGCAATTACAACCGCCTCTTCGTCTTCAAATTTTTTTAACTTAAGCAAATCGTCATCTCTTTTTGCCGCGTAAAGCGAGTTTTTTAGATGCAACATTAAGCCTTCGCCGCCGTTTTTGGTAATTTTTTCTAGCTCCAAAAGTAGGGTTTTTTCGTCAGAAATTTCAAACTGATTAATTAGTTGCAAATACTCGGAATTGCTAATCGCAACCAAGTTTTTCATTTCAATAAAACGCTGCGAAAAAACCGAATTACTTTTAGGCAAATCAAAAATCATGAAGCGCACATTTTGCCATTTTTTATCATCTGGAATTTTTTGCCTAACAACGCTCGAAACTTGCTCGAATTTTTCGCGCCCAATCCACAATTCTCCATCCAAAGCTTGGTGCGGAAAATTTTTGGTGAACCATTCTGGCGCGTTTATTTCGTTGCCTTGGCGCGAAATAAGCTTTTCTCCATCCCAAAATCCCCTGATTCCGTCAAGTTTTTCGCTAACTAAATAATTTTGAATTTCGACATTTCCGCGATAAATATTAGCAAGTTGAATTGCTGGCGGCTGGCTTTGGGCAACGCTGCCCAAAAAAAATATGATGAAAAAATAGTGGTAAAATTTTTTCAATTTTAAAAACCTCGTAATTCTAAAAAACAAAAAAGGCTAGCTCGTAAGCTAGCCTTAAATTTTGTGCGTTCTTTTTTTAAGAAGAACACTTGTTACCAGCTTGACTGCAAATTCCCGTAAGAGTCAAATTGATAAGTTGAATATTTTTATAATTTTTTAATGAGCAACTTTTTTTTCTAACCAAACCTAAATTTATGCAAAACACTTCAAAACAAAGTTACCGATTAGGACTTGATCTTGGCACCAACTCAATTGGCTGGGCGATGCTGGCTTTGAATCAAGAAAATCAGCCTTACAAAATTTTGGATGCGGGT
>CANEUK010000090.1 GCA_947441695.1 Rickettsiales bacterium | reverse complement strand
TTTTCAATGTCTCTTGTGTGCGAATTGCTTGAGTGCGATTTGGATAATAGAACATTATACGAATAGGTTTATATCCAGCATCTTTGATATTTTTTACTCGAGTATGTTCTTTTGTAATATGATCTCCATCAGTTGTTGCATCTCTCCACTTTATTTCATAAGCATCCTTGCCGACAAGGCAGTCAATCTCAAAAGTTTTTGGCTTCGATCCTAATTTATTTGAGATACGGATTTTTTTCTGCGCTTTAGGAAACTTTTCTTCAAAGCATAAAATTGCAGCTTCTTCTAAGAATGATCCCGCATATTTATAAAGAAACCGTCCCATATTTTGATACTCATCAATTAGTCTCCCTTCTTCAGTTGCAATACCTAATACTCGATACAATAAGTAATGAGAATTATCATCTTTTTTCATCTCAACAACTCTTTCATCCATTTTCTGACGAAGATTCTTTGAGTATTTTTCAGCCAAGCTACTGATCTTTTTATAGATATCGTTCATTAACAAAACTGATTAAATTTTTTTCAAGCTAACCAAACTCCTAAGTCTAATTTTTAATAGGAGTTTGTTGACTTACTTGCCAGCCATAATTCGATCTACAAGCTGTTGAATTGTTGGCACAAAACCGTTGGCATAAAATTGATCGGTAGCAAAACGATAAGCGCTGTGACCTGAAAACATCAGTTGATTTTCAACATCAATTCCTTGACGGATGTCTTGCAAAGTTTTTTGAATACAAAAACTGCGTGGATCGGCTTTTCGATTGGTTGTATAGTGCATTTCTTCTTTGTCCGACCAATTACTAAAACGACATTGACTTAGGCAGCCCATACAATTTATTTGGTCGGTGACAATTTGAGCGGCTTTTGATTTATCAACAAACATCAAGGTTTCGTCTGGGGTTTTCATACCTTCAACGTGTCCAGATTTAATCCATTCATCAACTTTTATTTTGTCTTCTGATTTGATAAAAACCACCCGACCGCGCTGTCCAAAAGGAATTTCGCAAATAAATTCATCAATTGCTTTGGCGCGATATTCAACTTGACGAATTTCGCGACCTTTTAATTCGCGAATAAAATCGTTTTCAACCGCCGAAGAGTAAAAGCCAGTTGGGCTAAATCGGTTCAAATAAACGTCGCCTTTTTTCAAATTCATCAATCTTTTTTTCCACACATCAGGAACTGGATATTCTTGGGTGACAATTGGGCGAGTGCCAAATTGAAAAACAATTGGTCCAATTTCGGGATTATCTAGCCAGTGGTCAAATTCTTCTAAATTCCAAACTCCGCCAGCCATAATTATTGGAACTTCGTTCAAACCAACCGAATTCATAAAATTGCGAAGTTCGGCAACTCTAGGATAAGGGTCTTCGTAAGCGTTTGGATCTTCGGCGTTTGACAAGCCGTTATGTCCGCCAGCGCGCCAAGGGCATTCATAAACTATGCCACCAAGTAGATCGACCGCTTTGTGATAACTTCTTTTCCACAAAGCTCTGAAAGCGCGCATCGAAGACACAATTGGGTAGTAATAAACTTTATATTTTTGGGCAATTTCAGCTAATCGATAAGGCATTCCGGCTCCGCAAGTAATTCCGTGAATCAAGCCTTTAGCACCATCTAAAATACCGTGCAAAATGCGTTCGGCACCGCCCATTTCCCACAAAACATTCATGTGAATTCTACCTTGCCCGCCAGAAATATCGTGAGCAATTTTGGCTTGCGAAATTCCGCCGCGAATACTATCTAAAACCAGTTCTTCGTGCCTTTCGCGACGAGTATGAGTTTTGTAAATTAGTGGCACATATTTGCCATTTTCATCAACATAATCGGCATTAACACCAGAAAACGTGCCAGTTGCGCCAGCCTTGGCAAAATGACCCGCAGTTACGCCAGTGGTTATTCCAACGCCCTTTCCTCCTTCAACTATTGGTAAACAGTCAACACCCGAAATTTTAAATGATTTTATTTTATGCAGCAAAACTAGCTCCGAAATTTTTTGAGGGAAAACGAATTATAAATTTGATGGTGCGAAGCTAAAAATTAGTTAGCAAATATCAATTGAAAATCGCTGTAAATTTTAATAACTGGTCTTTTTGGGTCTTATTTTTTTAATATTTTTTCTACATCAACCATCTCATAACTCTCAACGTCGTTCATCCAATCTTTTTTTACCTTTACAAACAAAAAAAGATGCACTTTTGCGCCAGTAATTTCGGCAATGTCGTTTCGAGCTTCAAGACCAATTTGCTTAATCATCGATCCATTTTTTCCAACAATAATGCTTTTTTGGCTTTCTTTTAAAACAAAAATTGTTTGGTGAATTTTAATGTCAGAATTGTTCAAAATTTCGTAAGAATCGGTTTTAACCGCCAGCGAATAAGGCAATTCTTGATTCAGTTTTAAAAATAATTTTTCACGAGTTATTTCGCAGGCAGTAAAACGCATTGGGGCGTCAGTTATTTGGTCTTCGTCGTAAATCCAGCCCAAATCAACGCATTTTTCACAAAGAAAATTTTTGATTTTTTCAACGCCGTCTTTGGTTTCTGCCGAAATTGGAAAAATATCTGCAAAACCAAGTTCAACGGCTTTTACCATAATTTCTAAAACCACTGGTTTTTTAACCAAATCAGTTTTGTTGATAATTATTGTGAGGTTTAGGTTTTCTTTCTTTAAATCGCTTAAAATGCGCAAGTTTTCTTGATTTAAACCAACCGTTGCGTCAATTAAAAAACAAACGTGATTGGCGTCGCGAAGCCCTTGCCAAGCCGATTTTACAATGATGCGTTCTAAAATTTTATCGTTGCGCGGAATAAAAATTCCCGGCGTGTCAATAATAATTAACTGCGTATTTTCTTGAATTGCGATGGCTTTGATTGAATTGCGGGTGGTTTGAATTTTTGGCGAAACAATTGAAAGTTTCTGCCCCAAAAGCGCGTTGGTTAAAGTTGATTTTCCTGCGTTTGGCGCGCCAATTAAGGCGATAGTTCCGTGTTTTTTATTTGGCATTTTTTTGTTTTTTAAATTTTAATTAAAGCGATAAAGCCAAATCTTGAGCAATCATAAAAGCTAATTCAACGCTTTGCGACGAATTAAGACGCGGGTCGCAATGAGTGTGATAACGATCTTTTAGGTTTATTTCAGAAATTTGCTGATTGCCGCCCAAACATTCGGTTACATCTTGACCAGTCATTTCAAAATGAACGCCGCCGGCGTAGGTTTTGCAAGCTTTGTGAATTGCAAAAAAACTTTTTATTTCACTTAAAATATCGTCAAATTTTCGAGTTTTATAGCCGTTCGAAGATTTAATGGTGTTTCCGTGCATTGGGTCGCAAGACCAAATTACATTTTGCCCCGAGGCTTTAACAGCCTCAATTAAAGGCGGCAAATTTTGCGCAATTTTTCCAGCTCCCATTCTTGAAATAAGCGTAATTCGCCCCGCTTGATTTTGCGGATTTAAAATTTCTAACAATTGCAATAAATCATCTTTCGAAATTGACGGCCCAACCTTAAAAGCAATTGGATTGTTGATTCCGCGCATAAATTCAACATGCGCTTCTTTTGGGTTTCTGGTGCGATCGCCAATCCACAACATATGCGCACTTAGGTCGTAGAATTTTTGATTGTCTTTATTTTGATGCACAAAAGCTTCTTCATAGTTCAACAACAAAGCCTCGTGAGAAGTAAAAAAACTTGCGGTAGTAAGTTGCGGCAAGTTTTTAGAATCAATTCCGCAAGCGCGCATAAAGTTTAAAATCTTGTTTACTTCTTCAATTACGCCTTCGGCATTTTTTTTGCTGCTTAGGCTGTGAGCGAATTTTTCGTTCCATTTATTTACTTTTTCTAAATTTCCATAACCGCCCAAAGCAAGTGAGCGTAAGTAATTTAGCGAGGCGGCGGAATGAAAATAAGATTCAACTAAACGCTTTGGATCAGAAATTCGGGCATTTTTTTCAAACTCAATTCCGTTGATAATATCGCCGCGATAACTTGGTAAAACAACTCCGTCAATGGTTTCTGCGTCGTCAGAACGAGGTTTGGCATATTGTCCGGCAATGCGACCAACTTTAACAATTGGCTTATTTAAGCCATACATCAAAGCAATTGTCATTTGCATGATGGTGCGAAAAAAGTTTTTCAAATTTTGGTGCGAAAATTCGGTAAAACTTTCGGCGCAATCGCCGCCTTGAAGCAAAAAGGCTTTTCCTTCGCAAACCAAGGCTAATTCGGCTTTTAATTTTTCAATTTCGTCAAACGAAACAAGCGGCGCAAAATTGCTTAATTGTTTTTCTACTTGACCAAGCAAGTCTTGATTTAAGTAGGTTGGTTGCTGCTTGATTGGAAAATTGCGCCAAGAATTTGCCGCCCAGTTTTTTGTCATAATTTTTTATGAAGATTGTTGATTTTGTTGGATGCAATAAAGACTATTTTGAAATAGCAAAACAATGTCAATTCAAAATCTTTTTTAAAAAAATGCTAAAAAAAATTATCGCCTTTCAAGGAGCGCACGGAGCCAATTCAAGCCTTGCTTGCAAAAGTTTTTATCCTGAATTTGAAGCAAAAGATTTTCCAACTTTTTTTGATGTTTTTGAAGCCGTAGAAAATGGCGAAGCTGAATATGGCATGATTCCGCTCGAAAATTCTTACGCCGGACGCGTTTCTGAAATTCATAATTTGTTGCAAGAAAAAAATGTTTCAATTGTAGCGGAGCATTTTTTTGCCATTTCGCACAATTTGGCGGCACTTGATGGCGCAGATTTGAGCGATATTTCTGAAGTTTTGTCGCATCCGCAAGCTTTGATGCAATGTCAAAATAATTTGCGCGCCCTAAACGTAAAAATTCACGAATTTTCTAACACCGCCAAAGCGGCAAAATTTGTTGGCGAAAGTGGCGACAAAACCAAAGCGGCAATATGTTCAAAAATGGCGGCCGATCTTTACGGTTTAAAAATTATCAAAGAAAATATGCAAGATTCAGGCAACGACAATATAACAATTTTTATAGCAATTGCCAAAAATCAAATTGCCAGAAACGAAGTTGATGTTGATTACAAAATTGCGCCAACCATCACCGCGCTTTTATTCACAATTCGCAACATTCCTGGCTCGCTTTACAAATCACTTGGCGGATTTGCCACAAACGGCGTAAGCATAATCAAGCTAGAAAGCTATATTCCGGGTGGCGTTTCTAACCAAGCTAAATTTTTTATTTCAATTGAAGGTCATCCAGCGCAAAAAAATGTGGCGCTGGCTTTGGAAGAATTGGGGTTTTTTTCTAAAAGCGTAAAATTGCTTGGAGTTTATTATGCCGACAAATCAAGGAAGGAGAAATAAAAATGAGAATTGTTGCAGGAAAGTTCAAAGGAAGAAATTTAGCAAAATCAGATCACTTAAAAACCTTGCGCCCCACAACCGAGAAAAATCGTGAATCTTTGTTCAACATTTTGGCTTCGGCAAAATTTATCAAAGAAATTGGCTTTGAACTTGCTGATAAAAAAATTTTAGATGTTTGTTGCGGCTCTGGCGCTGTTGGTTTTGAAGCTTTATCGCGCGGCGCAAAATCGGTTGTATTTATCGACAATAATTTGGCTCATTTGGATTTGGTGAAAAAAAACTGCGAAATTTTAAAAACAGAAAATTGTGTAAAAATTTTGCAAGCCGACGTGAAAAACATCGCCAAATTTTTGCCTAAAAATGAAGAATTTTTTGACTTGGTTTTTATCGATCCGCCCTACGAAGAAGACTATGAATTAATAATCCAAAACTTGCTCGAAAAATGTTGGATTAAACAAAATTCTCTGATTGTTGTAGAATTTAAGGCAAACGGGCAATTCAAAAAAACTTTTTCTTCGCCAAAACCAATTGAAAAAGTCGATTTTCATAAAACCAAAAAATCTGTCGCAGACGCGCCAATTCAATTTCTAAGCCCAAAAAATTCAAAACAAACCCAAGTTCAAATTAAGTCGAATTTGATTGAGCATAAAAGCCTTAATTTGCTTGATTTGCGCTCTTGGGGCAAAACCGCTTTTGGGTTTTTTTACATTTGAATTGCTGCGTTTTGACTGAATCTATACCAAAACATCTATCTCTTGATAGTGATAACGAAGTATTTTTGAGGAAAAATTGCGACTGAAAATGTAAGCTGTATCAAGTGATACAGCGTCATTTTCTGAACAAATTTTTGCCAAAAAGACAAAGTTAGCACTATCAAGAGATAGATGTTTTGGTATAT
>CANEUK010000089.1 GCA_947441695.1 Rickettsiales bacterium | reverse complement strand
TTTTTTCGATTTCGGCTTTAAAATTTTCTAGTTTTTCTTCGGAGTTTTTTACAATCTTATTTTGAATTTTAAAAATACCATCAAGCCTTTCTAATTGTTCTTTGGCGGGGTTTAATTTTTCAAAAACTTTATTTTTTAATTCCAATAATTTTTCATCCGAAATTTTAATTGTTTCAATATTCTGATTTTTAATCGAAGAAGAATTAAATGTCGGAATCGATAAAATAATTTCGTCATTTTTATCAAAATTTACCAAAGACGAGGCAAACAAATTTTCAATATTTGTAACCAAAATTTTATTGGCTTGATTGATAATTTCGCCGCAATGTTTTTGAGCTAATTTTTCTCTTGATTCGTTCGAGTTATAAACATTTGCCATTGATAATAGACGCAATCCATATCTTAAATTTTTTCTGACTAATTCCGGGCTATTTTCAATGTTGGTTTCTCGATCAAAATTTTTGCGCATCTCAAGAATTTGATCCGAAGCTGGTTTTAAGAATTCTTCTTTAAAAAAATCGTTGATTATTTGGCTTGGTTTATCGAGATATTTTCTAATAAAAGCCGATTCTCCTATTAGGTTTCTAAAGAGTTTTGACAAAATTTTTCTGTCATTTTCGTGTAAAAAACGCCCTTCTTTTTCTAGTTGATCTTGCAAGTATTTTGGGGGGTCAAAATGAGCGTCTTTAGCTTTTTTAAGGCTTTTTTCAGAAAGCTTTATCGCAGATTTAGAGATTTGATTAATTTTGTTTCTAAGCATTTATTTAATTTTTATCAGCGATTTAAAAGAATTTTTTTTATTAGAATGAGCTTTTGCGGTGCTTGGATTAGATCTTTGAGATGTTCTAAATAGAATCAATCCCATTTTGCAATTGGCGGCAACGACATCAAAATTGCCTCTGAATTTCCGCCGGTCATTAAGCCAAATTTTGTGCCGCGATCGTAAACTAAATTGAACTCCGCATAAAGACCGCGCTTTCTAAGTTGATGTTCTCGTTGTTCGTCGCTCCAATTTTTGTGCATGTGGCGACGCACCAGTTTTGGAAAAATTTCTAAAAAAGCCAAACCAACATTTTTAGTAAATTCAAAATCAGCGGCAAAATTTTTGCTATTCAAATAATCATAAAAAATTCCGCCAACGCCACGCGCCACCCCGCGATGCGGAATAAAAAAATATTCATCGCACCATTTTTTATATTTTTCGTAATATTGAGGCGAAGCCTTATCGCACGCAGCTTTTAAGGCTTCGTGAAAATCGGCGGTGTCTTTTGTGTCTTCAAACATTGGATTTAAATCTGAACCGCCGCCAAACCAAGTTTTTTTGGTGCAAATAAAGCGCGTATTTAGATGAATTGCGGGAACCAAAGGCGATTTCATGTGCGCCACCAACGAAATACCGCTTGCCCAAAATTTTCCGTTATTTTCAGAACCCGGAATTTGTTTTCTGAATTCTTCGCTAAATTCGCCATAAACTTTCGAAAAATTCACGCCTACTTTTTCAAAAACATTTCCTTTCATTAAAGACATTTCGCCAAAGCCGCCATCTTTTGATTTATCTGTTCGCGTCCAGTTTTTTCTAACAAATTTTCCTGAATTTTTTAAGTCATTTTTTTGGGCAAATTCTGCTTCGATTTTTTCAAATTCGCTGCAAATTAAATCGCGCAAATTTTGAAACCATTGCGACGTGATTTTTTGCTTTTCTTTGAGGTTCATTTTTAAATTTTAAATTGATTAATTTTTGGCTGCTTTTGATAGTTTGTTTTTTGATTTTTCACCAGTTTTTTTATCATAAATTTTCTTTGGCAAAATGAATTTTAAATCACCTTTCTTGCAAGAATTTTTTGCGCGCGGTTTTTTTGCTCAAGCAACTCACGCAAACGAATTAGACCAAATTTTAGCCACCCAAAAAATCACTGCTTATATTGGTTTTGATTGCACCGCCAAAAGCTTGCACGCCGGAAGCTTAATTCAAATTATGATTCTGCGCCTTTTGCAAAAACACGGTCATAAACCCTTGATTTTACTTGGCGGCGGCACCACAAAAATTGGCGACCCCAGCGGAAAAGACGAAGCGCGCCAAGTTTTGAGTGAAGAAAAAATTGCCGAAAATTTGACGGGAATCAAAAAAAACCTAAAAAAATTTATCAGCTTTGAAGGCATAAATGGCGCGGTTTTAGTTAATAATGACGATTGGCTAAAAAATTTAAATTATCTTGATTTTTTGCGAGATGTCGGCCGCCATTTTTCGATCAATCGCATGCTTACTTTTGATTCAGTAAAAACGCGGCTCGAGCGCGAACAACCACTTAGTTTTCTTGAGTTCAACTACATGATTTTGCAGGCTTATGATTTTTATGAACTAAATAAAAATTACGAATGCCGCCTACAAATTGGCGGTTCTGACCAATGGGGAAATATTGTGAATGGAGTTGAGTTAACTCGGAGAATCGCTACAGTTCAAATGTTCAAAAACGCAAATAAACCAGAAATAGAGCCAGATTGGGAAAGAGCGCATTCTCAAAAGGCACGGATTTTTGATAATAACATACACTTCAATTCTTTTGGCTTAACCTCGCCTTTGCTCACAACCGCCGACGGCAAAAAAATGGGCAAAACTTCTGATGGTGCTATTTGGCTGGATGAAACCATGCTTTCGCCTTTTGATTATTTTCAATATTTCCGCAACACGCACGACGCCGACGTGGTAAAATTTTTAAAACTTTTCACCGATTTAAGCCTTGAAGAAATTGCCAAATTAGAAAATTTAAAAGACCAAGAAATCAACAAGGCAAAAGAAATTCTGGCTTTTGAAGCGGTTAAAATTTGCCACGGCGAAAAAACCGCAATTGAAATTTTGCAAAAAGCGCGTGAAATTTTTGTGGCAAAAAATACGGCGGCTTTCGAAAAAAAAGAAATTTATTTGGGCGAAGAAAAAGCCAAAAAATTAGTCGATATTATCTTTGAAATTGGCGCGTGCGAATCAAAAAGTGCAGCAAAAAAACTAATCGAAGGAAAAGCGGTTAAAATCAATGGAGAAGCGGTTTTAGATGTTCAATATGCGGTTGCAAAAACTGATGATTTTGAGCTTTCGATTGGCAAAAAAAAATTCTTTAAAATTTTAGTAAAATAAACTCATGAAAATCCTTGGAATTGGCAACGCAATTGTCGATATTTTGTGTCAAGTTGACGATGAATTTCTTGCTAAAAACAACTTAATTAAAGGCTCGATGTCGTTAATTGATGAAGAAATGGCAGAAAAACTTTCAAAATTGCCAACCAAAAAAATCACTTCTGGCGGTTCGGCGTGCAACACCATTGCAACAATGGCGCAACTAAAAACTTTGGCCGCTTTTATTGGCAAAGTTGGCGACGACAAGTTTGGAGAAAAATTTATCGACGAAATTCACAAAACCAAAATCGAGTTTTTGGGAGCTAAATCTTGCGGCAAAACCACCGCCAAATCTTTTGTTTTAATCACGCCAGATGCGCAACGCACAATGTGTACATTTTTGGGCTGCGCTTCAGAAATTAACGAAAACGAGGTTGACGAAAAAGCTTTTTTCAACACCGCCATTCTTTATTTAGAAGGCTATTTGTGGGACGCTCCAACAACAATTGCCGCTCTAAAAAAATCCATTTTATACGCCAAAAAACACGGAGCAAAAATTGCTTTTTCGCTTTCTGATTCGTTTTGCGTGGCGCGCCATAAATCTGATTTTTTAGAATTAATAAAAAACGATCTCGACATTCTTTTTGCCAACGAATTTGAAGCCAATGAACTTGCGCCAAATTTTGCTGAAATTTTTGCCTATAATCCAAATTTAATCGCAGTTGTAACCAAGGCTAAGAACGGCTGTCAGGTTTTTTATCAAGAAAAATCTGAAGCAAAATTAACTCAAAAATCTTTAATTTTGCCCGCCCAAAAAATTACTAAATTAATTGACACCACGGGCGCTGGAGACGCTTTTGCCGCAGGCTTTTTACAAGGTTTGATTAGCGGTTTTAATTTAGAAAAATGTGCCAATCTTGGTAATTTTTTAGCCAGCAAAATTATTCAAAAACTTGGCGCGCGCTTTGAAGCAAAAGATAAGATTTGCGATATCGCCCTTAGAAAATATTAGCTAAAGAAATCAAATAAAACCGAGTTAAAAAATAATTTTTCACTTGAGGCAAAAAATCTTTCAAAAAATTTCAACATCCAAAGCTTTGCTTTAAAAAAAGTCGTGCTTAATATTTTTTAACAAGTTTTGAATTTTGGTTTTGTCTTAGAAAACAAGGCTTCAAACAACAAAATTCGTCTTGAATATCTCGTTATAGTTTTTGTTAAAAAAACTGCTCTTACGTAAAAAAAATTTCAAATCACAACTAAAAATTTTGCAAAAAGCGTTTTTTCTTTTACCAAAAAAACACGCTTTTTTTCCACTTTTCAACCAAAAAACATAATGCCAAAAACACTCGACTTTATTGATTGTGAGCGGCGTTGAAATTAAAAAACTTCAATTTGATTTAATTAAAAAATGACAGACAAAAACTTTGGGCAAAAATTTGTTTATTCTTTTGGCGACGGCAATTCTGAAGGCGACGCTTCAATGAAAAATCTTCTTGGCGGAAAAGGCGCAAACTTGGCAGAAATGTCAAAAATGGGTTTGCCAGTTCCACCGGGACTTACAATCACAACAGAATTTTGCGATTTTTATTATAAAAACGGCAAAAAATTTCCCGCCGAATTAAAACAGCAAGTTGAAGCCGCGCTTAAACAAATTGAAGAAAAAATTGGCGCCAAATTTGGTGATGAAGAAAATCCACTTTTATTTTCGGTGCGCTCGGGCGCGCGCGCTTCAATGCCCGGAATGATGGACACAGTTTTAAACTTAGGCTTAAATGATAAAACAGTTTTGGGATTGGCGCAAAAAAGCAACAATCGCCGTTTTGCTTTTGATTCTTATCGCCGCTTTATCCAGATGTATTCCGACGTAGTTTTGGGCGTTGATCACTATAATTTTGAAGTAATTTTAGACGAAAAAAAACATGAGTTTGGCGCCAGCGCCGACACCGATTTAAGCTGTGAAAATTTAGAAGAAATCGTTGATCTTTTTAAGGCAAAAGTAAAAGAAGAACTGGGTCGCGAATTTCCGCAAGATGTAAATGAGCAACTTTGGGGATCGGTCGAAGCGGTTTTTGCTTCGTGGATGAACGATCGCGCGATTATTTATCGCGATTTGAACAATATTCCCGCCGAATGGGGAACTGCGGTCAACGTTCAATCGATGGTTTTTGGAAATATGGGCGACACTTCGGCAACCGGCGTGGCATTTACGCGCAATCCGTCAACTGGCGAAAAAGAACTTTATGGCGAATATTTAATCAACGCCCAAGGCGAAGACGTGGTTGCGGGCATTCGCACGCCACAATCAATTACAATTGCGGGCAAAGAACAATTGGCTTCAACCTTGCCTTCAATGGAAGAAACCATGCCCGACGTTTTTGGCGAGTTAGTAAAAATTTACCAAAAACTCGAGCTGCATTATCGCGATATGCAAGACATTGAATTTACGGTTCAAAACAAAAAACTTTGGATGCTTCAAACCCGCAACGGTAAACGCACGGCGCAAGCTGCGATAAAAATTGCGGTTGATATGGTTGAAGAAAAATTAATCGATAAAAAAGAAGCGTTAAAAAGAATTGATCCCGCCAGTTTAGATCAACTTTTACATCCAACTCTCGATCCAAAAGCAAAAACACAAATTATTGCAAAAGGTCTTCCGGCTTCTCCTGGAGCGGCTTCGGGAATAGTGGTTTTTAGTTCTGCCGAAGCTGAAAAAAAATCAGAAAATGGTAAAAAAGTAATTTTGGTGCGCGTTGAAACCAGCCCCGAAGACATTAAAGGAATGCACGTTTCGCAAGGCATTTTAACCGCTCGCGGCGGAATGACTTCGCACGCGGCTGTAGTTGCGCGCGGCATGGGAAAGCCTTGCGTTTCGGGCGCGTCGGCTTTGCACGTTAATCATAATGGAGAATTTTTTACCGCGGGCGGCGTGAAAGTTAAACAAGGCGAAATTATTACAATTAATGGCTCAACTGGCGACGTAATTTTGGGCGAAGTTCCAACCTTAAAACCAAATTTGTCGGGCGATTTTGAAACTATCATGAAATGGGCTGACGAAGTTCGGGTTTTAAAAGTTAGAACCAACGCCGAAACCCCGCTAGATTGCCAAGTGGCGCGCGACTTTGGCGCCGAAGGAATTGGACTCTGTCGAACTGAACATATGTTTTTTAGCGAAGATAGAATTGTC
>CANEUK010000088.1 GCA_947441695.1 Rickettsiales bacterium | reverse complement strand
TTTGAGCCACTTCTGGTGAAGGTTGATTTGATTTGGAGGCATCTAAATCTAGGTTTTTGGCTTGCATATCAAGTTCACTAGCAGGTTTTTGAGCCTGATCGATAACTGGCTCTGGTTGTGAAACAGGAGCAGATTCGGAAGGTTTATTACTAACGTCGGTTCTAGGAAGAGCGTCAATTGGCGGGATTGAACTAGAAGAATTATTGTTTAAAGCAATTTCACCAGTTTTGATTCCTTCGATTACCTTTTTTTCAAAAGCATTTTTGTAAACACTGACCAAATCAAAACCTTCGATATCTTTGATGTTGGCAGTTATTTTGGTGGTGATTTTTTCGTCACTTCCAATTGTTGAATCAACTGATACAAGGGTGGATGTAGCGGAGTAAGTTACGTTTTTTTGAACATCTAAAATTCGATAGCCCGAATCTTGATAAATGAACTTAGAGATCCTTCCATCGTTGATTGAAATTTTTATTTCTGGATCTTTACTAAATTCAATACTGGCAGAATTTCCTTCTAAATCTTGAATGTTTGCCCCTTCCGAAAATGTTACCGAAAAGTTGCTTGAAAAGATTTTGGCTCTTGCTTCTAGAGTTTTTATGACAATTTGATTTTTATTTAGAGCTGGATTTGGAATGGTGAGTTTTAGGTCTTTAATTGTGATTTTTTGAGAGAATGGAAATCCAGAGAGGGAAATTTCTCCTGAAGAAATGTATGAGTTGTTTTCGCTGATAAAATTGGAAACTTGTTTTTCAATTTGCCCGACCTTGAAAAACCAAAATACACTATAAACTAAGCTAGCTACAACTAGAAAAATTGCCGATTTAATTATTAGATTTTTATTCATAAAATTGTTAATTCAAGTTTGATAATTACACTGAAACGTTTCTGGTTTCGCTTGGCACTATTAACGTTAAACCGTCTAGCTCTTCATTCATAACAATTTGACAACCTAATCTAGAAGTTGGGGTTAGGCCAAAAGCTAAATCAAGCATATCTTCTTCGTCTTCGCTGGGGTTTTTTAGTTTTTCGTAGAAATTTTTATCAACAATTACGTGGCAAGTTGAACAAGCCAAAGAGCCTTCACAAGCACCCTCAAGATCAATATTATTTTTATGGGCAGCCTCTAAAACTGTTGTGCCGGCAGGAACTTCGAACACCTTTTTCTCGCCTTTACAAATAAAAATTATTTTAAGAAGTTTTTGGCTCATTGATTTTTTTAAAAATTTGCAAATGTTATTGCTTTTATCTTTTTTAAGATAAGGCACTTGAGCAAGACTCGTGCCTCACCGTGTTCAATAAAGTATTTAGAAAATGACTACTCAAATTCTGCTTATAACTAATCAAATTCGACTTATAGTCGAATTTGGTAACCTTTGAATTGCTCTCGCGGATGAGTGAATTGGTGCATCCGCAACAGATTTTTGGTTTTTATAAAAATCGTTATTTTTAATCGGTTTGGGCATATGCTAAACAAAATCAAAACTTTGTTTGAAGTTGTTTTTGTTCATTAATTAATAACCGATGGGTTTTTATAAAAACACTCATTTAATAAATAAAGAAATTTGACGATATTTTTGATATAAATTTTGATGTCAAAAATTTTCTAAATAAAAAATTATTAAATTAAAAATCATGCCAAAAATTGTTTTATATCAACCCGAAATTGCTAAAAATGTTGGCGCGATAATTCGCACTTGCGTTTGCTTTGACTCTGATATTCACATTATAGAACCATGCGGCTTTCCATTTGACATTAATCGATTAAGAAAATCGGCGCTCGATTATATCAACCACGCCAAAATCTTTCGTCACCAATCTTTTGACGATTTTTTTTCTACAGAAGTTTTAGCTAAAAATCAGCGTTTAATTTTGGCTTCAACCAAAGCAAACCTAGATTATCGTAAATTTATTTTTAAAGAAGACGACTTAATAATTTTTGGTCGCGAAAGCTCCGGAGTTCCTACGCAAGTAAGTCTTGCGGCTTATCAAGGAATTTTTATTCCAATGAAAAATAATATGCGCTCATTAAATGTAGCAGTTTCTTGCTCAATTATTTTAGCGCAGGCGCAAGCTATTTAAAAAGTCTGTCGCATAAAACCTGAATTTCGCTTCAAATTTTTGACGACGTCTAAAAATTCTTTTTCCTGAATTTGATCAAGGTTTTTCTACAAACTTCGGTCTAACTCCAAGAATTGGAGCGATATTTTTTATTACCCTTCCAGCAACTGGTGCAGCAATCATGCCAGCAGTATTAAAGCTATAATTTGGACGATCAAAAATTATATAAACCAAATATTTAGGCTGCGAAATCGGAAATACTCCAACAAATGAAACCATGGTTAAATTTTCGTTATAGCCGCCAAATTCAGCCCGATTTGCAGTTCCGGTTTTTCCGCCAACTTCGTAGCCTTCGATATTAGCTTTGCGGCCAGTTCCTTCCAAAGCAACATTTCGCATCATTACTTGCATTATTTTAGAGGTTTCTTGGCTTAAAATTTCTTCTCCTTTTGGTGCCTCTTTTAGTTTTAAAAAAGAAGGACGATAAAGCATTCCGCCATTTACAATTGCCGAAACCGAATTTGCTAAATGTAGTGGCGTGATAGCAATTCCGTGTCCATAAGCAATTGTATAAAGATTTATTTCGCGCCAAGTTTTTGGATAAATCGGGCGCGCCAATCCCGGAAAATCTGCGTCAATTTTTTTAAGCAAACCAAATTTTGCCAAAAAATCTTTTTGGTTTTCAATGCCAATTTTGTCGGCAATTTTTACGGTTCCAATGTTGGAAGAATAAGAAAAAATTTCGCCAATCGTCATTTCATCTTTAACCGCATGATCATCTTTAATGGTAAATCGACCATATTTTATCGGGTTGCGCACGTTATAAACATCGGTTATTTTTATCAGTTTTTTTTCAAAAGCCATGGCGTTGGTAAAAACTTTAAATACCGATCCAAGCTCGTAAGCTCCTGAAGTAACTCGATTAAAACGCTGATTTGCGTTGGCTTCGTTTTGTAAATTTGGGTCAAATCCCGGCAAAGATGATAACGCTAAAACCTCACCATTATTTACATCCATAATAACTCCCGCAGCCGCCTTAGCCCGAAATTCTTCCATTCCAATCAGCAACTCATCATGCAAAATATCTTGCACGCGCACATCAAGCGACAAATGCAAATCTTCTCCAGCCATCAAACTGCGATCATATTGCATTTCCATGCCAGAAAGACCTTTGCGATCTAAATCAACATAACCAACAAAATGACTTGTGATTGATTTTTGCGGATAAACTCGAATGCGATCATCTTCAAACAGCAAACCCGCTATTTGCAAATTTTGTACTTGTTCAACTTGTTTTGGAGTTAGGTTTCGCCTGATTAAAATCCATTGTTTTGAATTTTTTCCATCCGAAATTTTTTTTAAAATTTCGTGATAAGAAATATCTGAAAAAATTTGAGCTAAACCTTGAGCAATTTCTTGAGAATCTTTTACCAAAATACTGCTTAAATAAAGCGATTTTGTTTTTAAGTCAGTTGCTACCAAAACTCCGTTTCGGTCGTAAATATTGGCGCGCTTGCCCGCAAGTCGCGGATCGTAAATTCCGCTAACTTTTACTTTGTCGCCAAAAGCAACCACAAAAATCATGCGCAAAATAATCGCCACAAAAACCGCTAAAATGCAGAAATAAATTAAAATAAGTCGCGATTTTTTGATTTCGGTTTTGGGCATTTTTTCAAGGTTTTGTAAGGGTAAATTTTGACTTCATAAACCCAATCACAACTTGGTTTCTTCAACTAACTTTTTCACTGCTTCAACCGAGCGGTTAAACATGGTTAGTTCTTGCAAGTTCAATTTGATTTCAACAATTTTTTCAACGCCGTTTTTACCAATCACGCAAGGAACGCCGATATATAAACCCTTAACTCCATATTCTCCGTTTAGGTGCGCGGCAACTGGCAAAATTTTTCTTTTGTCAAACAAGTAGCTTTCCGCCATTAAAATTGCCGAAGAAGCTGGCGCATAAAAAGCCGAACCAGTTCCCAAAAGCTTAACAATTTCGGCGCCACCGTCGCGCGTGCGTTGAACAATTTCGTCAATTTTGGTTTTAGTTGTCCAACCCATTTCAATTAAATCTGGCACCGGAATTCCGGCCACCGAAGAATAGCGAATTAGCGGCACCATTGTATCGCCATGACCGCCCAAAACAAAAGAGGTGACATCTTCAACCGAAACCCCAAATTCGCGCGCCAAGAAAAGTGACATTCTCGAAGAATCAAGCACGCCAGCCATTCCCACCACTTTATTGGCGGGCAAACCCGAAACTTTTTGCATCACATAAACCATGGCGTCAAGCGGATTGGTAATTACAATCACAAAAGCTTCTGGCGCGTGTTGTTTAATTCCTTCGGCAACTGATTTGATAATGGAAGTGTTGGTTGACATTAAATCGTCGCGACTCATTCCGGGTTTTCTGGCAATTCCCGCAGTCACAATCACAACATCAGCTCCAGCAATGTCGGCGTAGTCGCTGGTGCCTTTTAGGTTGGCGTCAAAATCTTCAACCACCGAACTTTGTTCTAAATCAAGCGATTTGCCCGAAGCAACGCCAGAATTCACGTCAAGAACTACCACATCGCCTAAATTTTTTAAGCCAGCTAAATGGGCTAAAGTGCCGCCAATATTGCCCGCGCCGACAAGAGCGATTTTATTTCTTTTGATCATAAAGTTTTATTTTGAGGTTAATAAAAGAAGATTTTTTTTGATAAGTTCGTCAATAATTTCTAAAGAGATTTCTTGCTGATTTTTAGTGCCATCAATTTTTTTGATGCGCGAATTTTTATTAGCTAAAAACAAAAATCCATCACGCACTTTTTGGTGAAAATCTAAACCCATTTGTTCGTAGCGATTATTTTCGCTTCGACCATCAATGCGCCTAAAAGCAACGTCAACTGGCAGATCAATCAAAAAAGTAATGTCGGGCGCAAAATTGCCAATGGTCATTTTTTTGACGTCGTCAATTAGCTTTTTATCAAGCCCAAAAGCGTTTCCTTGATAAGCATAAGTTGAGTCAAAAAAGCGATCGCAAATTACGGTTTGTTTTTCTTGCAAAGCTGGCTTAATAAGCTTTTCAATGTGTTCAAGACGCGCAGCAAAATTTAAAAAAAGTTCGGTTTTGGCTTCAAGTTTGGTAATTTTTCCGTCAATTAAAATTTCGCGGATTTTTTCGCCAGCTTTGGTGCCGCCGGGTTCGCGAGTTAAAATTGAAGAAATATTTTTTTCTAAAAAAAACTCGTGCAATTTTTTTGCTTGGGTTGATTTTCCGCAACCTTCAATTCCTTCAAAACTAATAAAAAGCGGCTTCATTTTATGAAAAATCCTAAAAATATTTTAATTACGGGCGCTGGCAGCGGAATTGGTCGCGCTCTAGCAATTGCATATTCAAAATCAGGAATAAATTTGTTTTTATGTGGCAGAAATTTAGAAAAATTACAAACAACAAAAATTCTATGCGAAGAATTAAAAGCAAATGTTGTTTTAGAAATTGTTGATGTGACTGAAAAATTGGCAACCAAAAATTGGATTGAAAAAATTGAAGAAAATTATCCGCTAGATTTGGTGGTTGCAAATGCCGGAATTTCAGCCGGAACCGCTGGCGGCGTTGAAAGTTTTGATCAAGTGCAAAAAATTTTTTCAACCAATGTTGACGGCGTGTTAAATATTATTCATCCGGCAATTGAAAAAATGAAAATTAGAAAAAGTGGTCAAATTGCTTTGATTTCTTCTTTGGCTGGATTTCGCGGTCTTCCAAGTTCTCCGGCTTATTCAGCCAGCAAAGCGGCAATTAGAGTTTATGCCGAAGGTTTGCGAGGAAATTTAGCTAAATTTGGAATTAGCGTAAATGCCGTTTGTCCTGGATATGTTAAAACTCCAATGACCGCTGTGAATGATTTTCTTATGCCATTTTTAATGAGTTCTGAAAAATGTGCTTCAATTATCAAAAACGATTTATCAAAAAACAAATCGCGCATCGCGTTTCCTTTTCCTTTTTATTTTCTAGTTTGGTTAGCAAGTTTGCTTTCTTGCAAAATTACCGATCCTATTTTTGCAAAATTGCCAACAAAAAAGAGCCTCAAAAACTAATTTGAAGCTCTTTTTTATTTTTTTTATGAAAGTTTTAGCTGAATTATTTTTTTTCAGGTTTTTTCTCGGTCTTTTTTTCAGCTGCCTTGGCTGGAGCTGCCGCACCCGCTGCTGGAGCTGCAGCACCCGCTGCTGGAGCTGCCACACCCGCTGCTGGAACTTCTTCTTCGGCTTTACCGCGACCAATTA
>CANEUK010000087.1 GCA_947441695.1 Rickettsiales bacterium | reverse complement strand
TTCAATTGCCGCGCCAGTTGGTTTGTTTTTTGGACGCTTGGCCAATTTTATGAATATGGAACTTTACGGTCGAGTTACTGGTTCGAGTTTTGGCGTAATTTTTCCAAATGGAGGTGATTTGCCGCGTCATCCAAGTCAAATCTATGAAGCTGTTTTAGAAGGAATTGTGATTTTTGTAATTTTGCTTTTTTTGAGAAAATTTTCTAAAAATCGTGGCTTTTTAAGCGGAGTTTTTTTAACGCTTTACGGAAGTTTTCGTTTATTAGTGGAAAATTTCCGTCAACCCGACGAGCAAATTGGATTATTTTTTGATAAAATAACCATGGGACAAGCTCTGTCTTTACCATTAGTTTTTTTTGGAATTGCAATAGTTTTTTTAAGTTTGAAAAAAAATAATTATTAAAAAAAACCTTGCCAAGAATTAGACTATTATTTGCCTAGATGTCGCAAAAAAATTATCTTGCAAAGCCTTGATTTTACTGCCTTAAAAACATTTTTAATTTCTGCCATTTAGAAATTTTTAGCTCCGCGCAATGTCAAGAAATTTATTTTCCAAAAGCAAAAATAAATGACTTTACTAGCTAAGATTTTGCCAAAAAATGCGCCTCAATCTCGCTGTAAAAATTACCAAGAAAATTTACCAACAAACCAAAATTAAGAGATTTTTGCTCTTTGTTAAGAAATAGCTTTTTTCCATCTTTGGATAAAACTTTGTGACACAATCCAAGCTGCACCTTTTGTGAAAAAAACCGCCCATATTTCAATTGAATATGCGGACAAAAATTAAGATTTTAAAAAATGCCAGTTGTTCAAATTTACGCAAATGATGCTTTTGAGCTTTTAAAAAAAGACAATAACTCGTTTTTGGTCGACGTAAGAACGCCAGAAGAGGTTAATTTTGTTGGATTTGTCGAGCCAAATTCAATTAATAACCGTTTAATATTTTTGCCTTGGCAAACTTTGCCTCACATGAATTTGAACGCCGATTTTGGGGAAAAGTTAAAAGAATCAATAATGGCAATGTCGCAAGTCAATTCAAAATTACCCAACTTCAAACCAAGTCTGAATTTGATTGAGTGTAAAATCATTTTTATCTGTCGCAGCGGCTCAAGATCAAACCAAGCCGCAAATTATTCGTTAAATTTAGGATATCAAAATTGCTACAATTTAGCTTTTGGATTTGAAGGCGAACTAAATAGCGAAAATCAACGCGGAAAAATAAACGGTTGGAAAGCAAGCAATCTCAAGTGGATACAGTCTTAGTAAATATGTTAAAAAAAACACAAAACACAGAATCACTCCAAGAAAATTCTCTTAAAAACAAAGATTTTTTATCAAACTTTCTAAACCTTTGCCAAGAAAGATTTGGCGAAGAAAGCTTTAAAAAATGGTTTGCTGGCTTAGAAATTTTCAGTATTTGCGAAAGCGAAGTTATTTTTTGCGTTTCCTCAAAATTTGTTCGCGATTGGATTATTCGCGAGTTTCTCGAAGTAAAATCAAGTCAAAAAAACCTCAAATTTTTAGCTCAAGAATTACAGCCAAAGCTAAAAAAAGTTAGCGTAATTTTTATTGCCAAAGAAATTGCCAGCGAAACAACAAATAACGCCTCTAAAAAAGTTGTCAGTATCTCAAAAAATAACAATATTTTTGCCTTTGGAACCGAATTAAATTCTCGCTTTACCTTCAAAAACTTTGTCAGCGTTAAATATAATAAATTAGCAACTTCGATGGCTAAAATTGCCGCTGGAATTGATGCTCAAATAAACTTATTTGATGACAAAATCCCTCTTTTTATCCACGGAAATGTTGGCATGGGAAAAACCCATTTGGCGCAAGCAATTGCTTGGCAAATTAAGGAATTTGATGCTTCTAAAAAAGTTGTTTATTTGTCGGCTGAAAAATTCATGTATCACTTTGTGCAATCAATTCGCAATAACGACGCCATGACTTTCAAAGAAAAAATGCGCTCAATTGATGTTTTGATTGTTGATGACGTGCAATTTATTGCTGGAAAAGAAAGCACCCAACAAGAGTTTATGCATTGTTTTAACTCGCTGGTTGAGGATAATAAGCAGGTTGTTTTGGTGTGTGATCGTTGCCCGTCGCAACTAGAAAATATCGACGAAAAGCTAAAATCTCGAATTTCTGGAGGCATGATTGTAAATTTTAAAAACCCAGATTATCCCGATCGCGTGGCAATTCTAAAAGCCAAAGCGGCAATGATGGATTACGAAATCTGCGAAAAAATTATTAGTTTTATTGCCGAAAAAGTTACCAGTTCTGTGCGCGATTTAGAAGGTGCGCTAAAAAAAATAATTGCTCAAAAAGTTTTGCTCGAAGAAGAAGTTACCCTAGAAAATGCCAAAACTATTTTAGCAAGCTACATTCAAACCTCTAATTCGCAGGCACCAAATACCGAAAAAATTCAAAAAGTAGTTGCCAACTTTTATGGTCTAAAAATCTCTGATTTATCTTCTGCAAATCGTTCTAGACCAATTGCCAGAGCGCGCCAAATTGCTATGTATCTAACAAAAAAACTTACTTCAGACAGTTTGCCAAAAATTGGCAAAGAATTTGGCGGTAAAAATCACGCCACCGTAATTCACTCGGTTAAATTGATAAGCAAAATGATCGAATCTGATCAAAAAATTTTACAAGAAATAAAAATCTTAGAAGAAAAACTGCTTTAAAAATTTTTTGTCAAAACAACAAATTTCTTGATTTCTTTTGCCGCCAAAAATCTAGTGTTTCGCGACCCTTTATCAAAAATCTGGTCACCACTTATTAATCTATTAAACCAAAACAAAAATTATGAAAAAATTAATAGCAATTCTTTCTTTGTCATTGTTGCTCGGCTCCTGCGGAGCTAGAACTCAAAGCGGCGTTTCTGCTGCACTAATTACATCATGGAACGACACTATACCAAGCACCGTGAATAACTCTGTAGAGACCAGAAAAGAGGGTAAAGCTTGTTCAGTAAACCTTTTATACCTTTACGCTGGTGGAGACTCTTCTGTTGAAGCTGCAAAAAGAAGTGGCGATATTACAAAAATTGCTTTTGTTGATACGAGTTATTTTAGTCTGGGTTATTTTTTTCAAATCGGATGCACAATAGTTAGAGGCGAATAATTCATAAATTTCGGGATTGATCATTTTTATTTCAAAAAACTAATTAATTAAAAAATATGAAAAAAATTCTTGTACTCACGGCAGCTACTTTAATGCTTGCCTCATGTGGTTACACACTTAATAAATCAGGGCCTGGTCTTCTTTATACTGATACGGTTGACGCAATTTCTTTTGATAACTCTGTTTCTAAGCCAAATAAGATAGGAAGAGCTTGTTCTACAAGAGTGTTAGCAATAGTTGCTTCTGGAGACGCTTCAATCGAATCAGCAAAAAGAAATGGCTACATCACCAAAATTTCTTCAGCTGATACTGAATATTTCAACATTTTAGGCTTATACGGTAAAGCATGTACAGTTGTAAGAGGCGAATAATTCTAGTCTTCTGATTTCAAACCGACGGTTCCAAATTATGGAGTCGTCGGTTTTTTTGTGTCTAAAATTTTTTTAAAAAGTTTAAATGAAAAAAGTTAATGTAATCGGCGCGGGTCTTGCAGGCTCGGAAGCAGCTTGGCAATTGGCTTCGCGCGGTTTTGAAGTAGAACTTTTTGAAATGCGCAACGAAACACGCAAAACTTTTGCCCATCGAACCGATCATTTTGCCGAATTAGTTTGTTCTAATTCGCTTAGATCCGACGACGCCACAACCGCAATTGGTTTGCTACATCACGAAATGCGTTTGCTTGATTCTTTGATTATGCGTTCGGCCGATGCCAATAAAATTCCGGCTGGTTCGGCTTTGGCAGTTGATCGCGAGGGTTTTTCTAAATTTATCGAAAATCAGCTTCTTAAAACCAACAAAGTAAAAATTAGCCGCCACGAAATTTGCGAATTACCAACAAACTCAAACGAAAAATGGATTATTGCAACTGGCCCACTCACGTCCAACGACCTTAGCCAATCAATTTTAAAAAATAGCGGCTGCGAACATTTAGCATTTTTTGACGCCATTGCGCCCATCATTTACAAAGACTCAATTGATTTTTCTAAAGCGTGGTTTCAATCGCGCTACGACAAAGGAGAAGGAAACGATTACATCAACTGCCCGCTTAATCGCGAGCAATATTTAGAATTTGTCGAAGACTTGCTGGCGGCCGAAAAAACCGAGTTTAAAGAATGGGAAAAAGACACTCCATATTTTGACGGATGTTTGCCAATTGAAGTAATGGCGGCGCGTGGCGGCGAAACTTTGCGTTTTGGGCCAATGAAACCAGTTGGATTGACCAATCCGCATTTTGCGGCGCCGCAAAACGAAGACGAAAAATTTTTTAAAAACCGTCCCGGAAAATGTCACGCCATAATTCAACTTCGCCAAGACAACAAACTTGGAACGCTTTACAACATGGTTGGTTTTCAAACCAAAATGAAATATGGCGACCAACAACGCGTTTTTAGAAAAATTCCGGGGCTTGAAAACGCCGAATTTGCAAGATTTGGCGGCATTCACCGCAATACTTTTATTAATTCGCCAATGCTGCTTGATCAATTTTTGCGCTTCAAAAAATCAACCAATATTTCATTTACGGGTCAAATTACGGGCGTTGAAGGCTATGTAGAATCGGCGTCAATGGGTTTACTTGTTGGCATTTTTGTTGCGGCTGAACTTGCGAACAAAACTATTAATCCACCAAACTCTAAAACGGCAATTGGTGCGCTTTTAAATCATATTACTTTGGGGCATGAAGGTTGCGACTTTCAGCCAATGAACGTAAATTTTGGTTTGTTTGAAAATTTAGAAGAAAAAACCAAAAAAACCGACCGCAAATTAGCTTATAGCGTCAGAGCTTTAAACGAGTTAAAAAATTGGAAATTTTGCTTGATTGACATAACTTAAAACCTTTAAAAAAGGTGAAATTTACTACGAATTTAATTTTCAACCAACCTAAAAATCTTTTTTAAAAAATGCTAAAAAACTTTAAAATTAGCTTGTTAAAAACTCCGTCAAAAATGTTTTGTAAAACCACATTAAAAACCACAATCAAAACCCCACTCAAAACTGCTAAAATAATCTTTCAAAAAACCTTAACAAATTCACCCAAAACCGCCAAAACAAACTCAATTAACTCACTCAAAACCCAACTCAAAACCCCAACCACGCCCAAAAAGTCTTACGCTTTTTCGCTAATTGAGTTGGCGGTGGTGATTTTGATCATTGGAATTGTAATTACTGGTTTGGTGGTGGCTAATGCTGTGATTAAAAATTCTCGAATAACCACCGCTCAATCTTTAACCGAAAGTTCTCCGGTAAATGGAATTACCGAAAACGCTTTGTGGCTTGAAAGCAGTTTAGAAAAAAGCTTTGTTGCCACCGAAAACGAAGATAAATCTTCCCTAAGTTCTTGGAACGACATCAAAAATTCAAGCACCGTTAAAAACAACGCCTCCAAAGTAGATATAAGCGGCAATTCTCCTAAATATTCCAACACCATCAACCATATTCACGCCATTAAGTTTGCTGGTAATAATGCTGGTTCTACCACCCCAAATGCTGGCTATTTCAACGTTGATGGCAGCTTTTTAAACAACACCAATTACACCATTTTTATCGTCGAAAAAAGACAAAGCGCCAATTCTAACAATTATTTCTTGGGCGATTCTGCCAATAACTCAAACAATCAAAGCTTGTTGCTTGGATATAATTCTGACGCCAGCGTGATTCACTCGCAATCGGGAACCACCCTAACCAACGCTTCCACCGCCAGTGTTGATTCTTACGCCAACTACAGCGACAAACCCATAATTTTCACCTTTAAATTTGACACCAATTCAGGCAGCAAAACCTATATTAACGGCACGCTTTCTGGCGAAAACTCTACCAATCTAGCTCCTTTAACCAATGTTAATCTTTTAAGTATTGGAAAAGGCTATAGCGGAGAAATTGGCGAAGTAATTGCTTTTACCCGCAGCCTAAAAACCGACGAAAAAAAAGCAGTTGAAGATTACCTTTCCAAAAAATGGTCAGTCAAACTCACTGGCAATTCAGTCGCCAGTTGCACCGACGGAGTTATCACCGAAAAAGGATGTAAACAAACTTGTCCAGTTCCAACCATTGCTGGCGTTTCTAGCCCATCCACAATTGCCGATGGAGAATCTAGAACCTTAACCTGCGGCGCTTCTGGATATGCTGGTGGAACCACCAAACAAAGCTACACTTGCTCAAATGGCGCGTTAAGCCCAACTCCAAGTTCAACTGTTTGCTCCACGGC
>CANEUK010000086.1 GCA_947441695.1 Rickettsiales bacterium | reverse complement strand
TTTAAGTAAGGGGGCTGACATTAATTCTAAAGACGAAGAGGGATTAACAGCTTTGTATGCTGCCGCAGTGAAGGGCAACGAACAAATAGTTAAATTTCTTTTAGATAGCGGAGCTGACATTGAGGCTAAAGACAAAGAGGGGTTAACAGCTTTGCAGAAAGTTCAATCGCTACTCCAAAAAAAAGATTTTGCTGACGGAAATAATCTTGAATTGATACTTAAATTACTTTTAGAAGCTGCTAAAGCTGTTAATGCTAAAGCTAATTTAAATTTGCAAAACAATGAGTATAAAGCTCCACAAGAAAAAGCTTCACAAGAAAAAGCCCCGCAAGAAAAAGCCCCTCGTTTGCGTTATGTTTGTATTCCGCCATCCTCAATCCAAGCAAGAGAGGGTTCAAATCAAATTGCTAAAGACCAAAGTCAGGAGTCAAAAGTTGGTAAAGGCAATTGTATAACTTAAAAAATGATAAAAATTTTCTAAAATTTTTCGATTAGAAGCCTGAATTGCCGCTAATTCCAAGATTCATTCCAATTGAGTAAGAATCAGATTCAGAAAAGTTCTGACGCGATTTTAAAAGCAAATTTCGCCAATATTTAAACTCACATTTGAGCCAAACTTTCTAAATTGCCTCTATTAGCAATGTTGCCCAAAGAATTATCCAAAGAATTATCCAGGGCATTTATGTTAAAATTTTTGCCAGAAACTATGTTTTTAGAGTTGATAATTTTACACCAAAACCTTGCTTGGTGGCAATTTTTCAAGAAAAAAGCTCGGATTTTTTTTGCAAAAAAAGAAGAATAAAAAAAGATTTTTTAAAAATTCACTTAACAAAAAACAAACTAAAATTTTTGCGTTAAAAATCCGTTAGCAGAAATTTTAGCCTTAGCTCCCAAAATTAGCGGAAGCATGTTTTTAGAATGTCCTAAACACTTGGTTTTTTCTTCAAAAAGCGCGATGTTAATTTTTTTTTCAGTCAGTTTTTTAGCAAATTTTGCCAAAGCAATTTTAATGTTTTTGGCTTGTGGCGCGCCGTGAGCGTTGGTTTCTAAAAAATTTCCTAAAATAATTGCTTTTGGCAAAAGTTTTTTTTCTAAAAAAATTTCAATCAATTGATTAAAATAGCGATCGAGCCTTTCGCCGCTTTCGCCTTCGTCTTCGAGAAATAAAATTTTATCTTGCCAATTTAGTTGATTTTTGGTGTCAAATTGTGCCGCCAAAACGCTTAAGCAGCCGCCAGTAATTTTGGCTTCGATTGTATTTTTTGCATCGCCCGCAAGTAATTTTAGCGAATATTTTAATTCAGTTTTTTTACCAAAAATAAAATCACAAATTGCTAAAATTGATTTTTTTGAAACTTTCTCAAGCGCAATTTGAGCCAACATTGGCGCACTTAAAACTTGCCAATTCCACTTTTCAATTAAAAAACTATTTAACGACGAAATGTCGGAAAATCCGATGAAGATTTTTTGAATTTTGGGTTTTGGCATTTCTTCTAAAAATGACAAAATTTCGGCACTTCCGTAGCCGCCGCGAGCGCACCAAATTATTTTTGAGTCAGAATTGACCGCGCTTTTAAATTGTTCAAAACGCAGTTTGGGCGCAAAAGACGCAAATTCGTTGGTTGCGGGTTTTGACAAACTTAATTCTTTTTCAAAAAAAATTCGCGGTTTTAAGTCAATTTTTTCAAGAAAATTTTTGATTTTTTTAAATTCTTGCGCGGCGCAAGCGGTACTAGGCGAAACAATGTCGACAAAGTCTTTTTTGACCAGAAATTTTTGTTTCATCTTTTAATAAATTTTTGGCTAATTTTTAAAAAAACTTTTTTAACCGCAATTAATTTATTACTTAATTTATTGCTATCAAAGCATCTTCAATTTTATTAGCTCTTATTTGAGAGAAATTTTAAATAAACTTTTTTGATAAAAATTGAAATTCATGTGAAAAAAGTAATTTTATTGGCTAGCTTTTTTATCTTGTTTCGCGCCCAAGCTTTTGCAGAAATGAACTGTTTTTTTGCTACCGAAAATAATAAAATAATCTCGCAAAGCGATCAAAAAAATAACGCTTGCAAAGCGCGTAAATCGCCTTGCTCAACTTTTAAAATCGCCATCAGTTTAATGGGTTTTGATGACGGATTTTTAATTGACGAAACTCATCCCGAATTGCCGTTTAAGGAAGGCTACGCTGATTATATTGAGTTTTGGAAAGTTCCGCATAATCCACAAAAATGGTTAAAAAATAGCTGCGTTTGGTATTCGCAAATTATCACGCAAAAACTTGGTGAAAAAAAATTTAGCAATTACGTAAAAAAATTTGATTACGGAAATGGCGATTTGTCTGGCGATTTGGGCAAAAATAACGGACTTACTGAAAGTTGGCTTGGTAGCTCTTTGCAAATTTCGCCTCAAGAACAAGTGGAATTTTTGCAAAAATTTCTTGATGGGAAATTTGCTTTGAGCCTTAGAGCGCAGCAAATGACCAAAAATATTTTATTTGTTGAAGATTTGCCAAATGGTTGGAAACTTTACGGCAAAACTGGCTCTTGCGATTCTTCTGACAATGGCGCGCAAAACGGCTGGTTTGTTGGGTGGATTCAAAAAGAAGAACGAAAAATTATTTTTGCTAATTATCTCGAAGACAAAAATAATCTTGATTATTCTGGCGGCAAACAGGCGAAACAAATGGCTCGCGAAAAATTGATAGAACTTACCAAAAAACAAAAAAATTAAATTTTTAACTTTGCAATCGCTTTCGAGCTATTTTCAAGGCATTTTTAATTTACAAATAAAGCGGCGAATTTGTAGTTTGTCAGCCTAACTTTCAATTGAAAAAACTAAAAATGGTCGCATCAAAAGTGATTAAAGAATTCGACTCGTCGAATTTAATTAAAGAAAAAATAATAATTTTTGACACAACGCTGCGCGATGGCGAACAAGCTCCGGGCGCGACAATGAATTTGGAAGAAAAATTATTGATTGCCAAATCTCTTGAAAAAATGGGCGTCGATGTAATTGAAGCGGGGTTTCCGGCGGCGTCGGACGGCGATTTTGCCGCGGTTAATCGCATTGCCAAAACCATCAAAAATTCAACAATTTGTGGATTGGCGCGCGCCAAAAAATCAGATATTGAGCGCACTTTCGAGGCGATCAAACCCGCCGCCAAACCTCGTATTCACACGTTTCTTGCCACCAGCCCAATTCACATGAAGTTCAAACTAAAAATGGATGAGGCGCAAGTTTTAAGCGCAATTACCGATAGCGTTGGTTTAGCGCGCAATTTATGCGACGAAGTTGATTGGTCGCCCGAAGACGCCACGCGTTCAAAACCCGATTTTTTATTCAAAGCAATTGAAACCGCAATTAAGGCTGGCGCAAACGTTATCAACATTCCAGACACTGTTGGATATACAACTCCTGACGAATATTTTGCGCTAATTTGGGCAATTAAAAATAACGTTTCCAACATCGACAAAGCCATAATTTCAACGCATTGTCACGATGATTTGGGGCTTGCGGTTGCCAATTCTTTGGCGGCAATGCGCGCTGGCGCTCGTCAAATTGAATGCACCATCAACGGCATTGGCGAGCGCGCGGGCAACGCGGCTTTAGAAGAAATTGTGATGGCAATAAAAACGCGCGGCGATTTTTATCAAGTTGAAACCAATATTGACACCACCATGATTTCGCGCGTTTCAAAATTGGTTTCGAGTATTACGGGTTTTCAAGTTCAATATAACAAAGCCATTGTTGGCGCCAACGCTTTTGCTCATGAAAGCGGCATTCACCAAGATGGCGTTTTGAAAAATCGCGAAACTTACGAAATAATGACGCCAGAATCGGTTGGTTTGGAAAAATCATCTTTAACCTTAGGAAAACTCTCTGGACGCGCTGCTTTTAAAGATCGCCTCAAAGAAATTGGCTACGAATTAAGCGAAGAAATGTTGGCTCAAGCCTTTAAAAAATTCAAAGAATTGGCTGACAAAAAAAAAGAAATTTTAGACGAAGATATTGTCTCACTAGTTGACAACTCAATTGTTCACACCAAATCGCGTTATAAATTGGTAGATTTGCATGTTAATTGTTCCACCCTTGAACCAGCGTCAGCAAAGGTCAAAATAAAAATTGACAATGAAGAGGTCGCTTCTACTTTTTTTTCAAAAGACGGACCTGTGGATGCAATTTTTAATGCCATAAAAAATATTATTCCGCACAGTGCTGAACTTGAATTATACCAAGTTCAGGCAGTAACAGAAGGCATCGACGCCCAAGCAACTGTTGCAGTCAGGTTAAAACAAAATAATCGAATTTTTAGTGCTAATGGTGCTGATACCAATGTTTTAGTTGCTTCAGCCATTTCTTATATTAATTGCTTGGAAAAGCTTCAAACACATTCAAAAGGAGAGTAAACGTGGCCATTTTTTCAAAATTTTTTTCACTTTCCTCTAAAGACATCGCAATTGACTTAGGAACCGCCAACACATTGGTTTATGTTCGTGGTAATGGCGTGGTTTTAAACGAGCCATCGGTGGTTGCGGTTATTAATGAAAATGGAAAAATGATTCCTTGCGCTTTTGGCAATACTGCAAAAATGATGCTTGGAAGAACGCCAGCAAAAATTGATGCGATTCGTCCGCTTAAAGATGGTGTGATTGCCGATTTTAGAGTTGCCGCAGAAATGATTAAACATTTTATTCGCGAGGTTAACCAAACCAGAAGCTGGTTAGGACCTTTGGTAATTATTTGCGTGCCTTCTGGTTCAACTCCGGTTGAAAGACGAGCTATTCAAGATGCTGCGGAAGGGGCAGGAGCAAACGAAGTTTATTTAATTGAAGAGCCAATGGCGGCGGCAATTGGTGCTAATTTGCCAGTAACCGAACCAACTGGCTCAATGATTG
This sequence comes from Rickettsiales bacterium, assembly GCA_947441695.1. Classification (GTDB taxonomy): domain Bacteria; phylum Pseudomonadota; class Alphaproteobacteria; order Rickettsiales; family UBA1997; genus UBA2645. Next base: position 1,443 of record CANEUK010000086.1, on the reverse strand, counting down.
TTGATATTGGAGGCGGAACTACCGAAGTTGGAATTTTATCTTTGGGCGGCATTGTCTATTCAAGATCGGTGCGTGTTGGTGGCGATAAAATGGACGAGGCAATTATTTCTTATATCAGACGTTATCACAACCTACTAATTGGTGAATCAACCGCAGAAAGAATCAAAAAAAATATTGGAGCAGCTTGTTCCCCTTTTGAAGGAGAAGGATCAACTATTGAAGTTAAAGGTCGCGATTTATCAAACGGAATTCCAAAAGAAATGATTTTGAGCGAAAAACAAATTTCAGAAAGTTTGATGGAGCCAGTTGAGCAAATTATTGAAGCTATCAAGGTTGCTCTCGAATGCACTCCGCCAGAACTTTCTTCTGATATTGTTGAACGTGGAATTGTTCTAAGTGGTGGAGGCGCAATGTTAAAAAATTTAGATTATGTTGTAAGGCAAGCAACTGGTTTGCCAGTTTTTGTAGCCGAAGATCCTTTGCTTTGTGTTGTTAATGGGTGCGGCAAGGTTTTAGAAAACACCAAAATGTTTCGCGCTACTTTATTTAGACAAGACTAAGGTCAATGGCTCAACATTTAAATTTTTCACAAAAAAAAAATAAAAACTATAGTTTGAAACACAGTTTTGGTTTGGTTTTCAACAAAATCGAAACTGTATTTTTTTGTTCGATATGTGTGATTTTTTTAATCACCTCGCATGTAAATTCAAACTTTCAAAAAAGCGTCTCTTTTGCGTTTGTCAACGTTTCCCTTCCCATTGTTAAGTTGGTAGCTTTTCCATTTAACGCCTTAATCAATCTTGTTACTGATTTTCACGAACTGGTTGATGCAAAAAAAGAAAATAAAGAGCTAAAAGAAGAGCTAAACAAGTTAAAAAATTTTTACGTTAAATCTCTTAATATTTATCAGGAAAATAAAGAGCTGCGCAACATTTTAAACTTTGTTAGCTCGAAAACTTCTAGTTTTAAAGTTGCTAAAATTACCGGAAGATCAAATCAACTTTTTAATCAAAAGCTATTCATCGACGCTGGCGAAAATCGCGAAATAAAAGAAGGCAGCGTTGTGGCGGGAGAACAAGGAGTTATCGGTAGAATTGCTGAAGTTGCCCAAGATAAATCACGATTGATTTTATTAACTGACGCCAGTTCTCGAGTTCCAATTATCACTTCCAAATCAAGAGTTAGAGGAATTTTAGCGGGCAATGGCAGCAACCTGATGGAAATTTTATACTTGCCAAAAAATCATAATGTTATTCAAGGCGACTGGATTTTTACTTCTGGCGATGGAGATACAATACCGCCAGCCTTGTTAATTGGGATGGTAAAAAGAGTTACTAAAGATTCGGCAGAAGTTGAGATGATTGAGAATGTAAATAATGCTGAAATTGTCACTATTTTGGGCAATTAAAGCCAAAAAGTTAAAAGATAAATCGGCTTGATGCA
>CANEUK010000085.1 GCA_947441695.1 Rickettsiales bacterium | reverse complement strand
GCACCAGCTGCGCCAAGCAAATGACCAGTCGATGATTTGGTTGAAGACATTGACAGTTTGTAGGCGTGATCGCCAAAGATTTTTTTTACCGAATTTACCTCGATTTCGTCACCCAAAGGAGTTGAGGTTCCGTGGGCGTTTATATAATCAATTTCTTCTGGATTAATTTTTGCGTGGCTTAACGCTAGTTTCATGGCGTAAGTTGAACCTCGACCAGTGCTTTCTGGCGCAGTAATATGATAAGCATCGCCCGACATTCCATATCCCGCAACTTCGGCATAAATTTTGGCACCACGTTTTTTAGCGTGTTCATATTCTTCTAAAACTAAAACTCCGGCACCTTCGCCCATCACAAATCCGTCTCGATCTTTGTCCCAAGGTCTTGAAGCGGATTGCGGATTATCGTTAAAAGCAGTTGAAAGAGCTCTTAAGGCGGCAAATCCACCAATACCAATTTCGCAAATTGCAGCTTCGGCGCCGCCAGCAATCATCACGTCAACATCGCCATATTCAATCATGCGGGCAGAATCGCCAATTGCATGAGATCCTGAAGCGCAAGCCGTTACAAGCGCGTGGTTTGGACCCATATAGCCATGTTTAATTGAAATTTGACCAGATGCTAAATTTATCAAGCTTGAAGGAATGAAAAAAGGAGTGATTTTTTTAACTCCTCTTTCTTTAACGTTTAGGGTAGTTTTTTCAATTGCTGGCAAACCTCCTATTCCAGAACCCATCATTATTCCGGTTCGATATTTTTGTTCTTCGCTTTCAGCAACCCAACCAGAATCCGAAATTGCCATATCAGCGGCGGCAATAGCAAAATGAATAAAACGATCCATTTTTTTTTGCTCTTTTTGTTCGACATAATCATCTAAATTTAGAAGGTCTTCTCCGTTGCCAAACTTAACTTCGCCAGCAATTTTGCAAGGGCAATCGGTTGTATCAAAAAGACTGATTTTACCAATTCCGGATTCTCCGTTAATTAGTTTTTTCCAAGTGCCATTGATGGTTGAAGATAAGGGCGTTACCGCGCCAATACCAGTTACAACCACTCTTCTTTTTTGCGTCATTGTTTTAGATTTTTTTAAAAATGAAGGACAAGTTGATGAGTAATTAGTAAATTTAAAGTAAGAGAAAATATTTTGGCAAGATTTTATCTAGCCAAGTTTAAAAGCATTACAATTAGGCGCCAAAAATTTCTTATTATACGCAATTTACTTTTGCCAATTTTTTTGCCATAATCGTAAGAAAGCGCAATTTCATCAATGTTAATTTTTAAGCGCGACAGTTTTATTAAAAGTTCGCAAGTATATGTAAATTCAGGCTCGCTAATAAATTTGTTTTTTTCAATTTCAAAAAGTTTTTTTAACTTTTCAACTTTATATAAACGATAACCGCTGGTGAAATCTTGCAATTTTTTGCCAGAGATTTTTTTTATCTTAAATAAATTTTGTAAGATAATTGAGGTAGATTTGCTGATAAACTTACGATGAATCGGAAAATCAGACATTACACTTTTATCACAAAAACGCGACGCTACTAGCAAATCAAGTTTGTTGTTTTCAAAGTGCGTCAGCATTTGTGAAATCTGATTTGGATTATGCGTATTATCGGCATCAAGCGAAATTACCAAATCTTGATCGACAGAATTTTTAATTACATCCAAAAAAAGCCGTTTATAAGCAATTCCCAGTCCTCTTTGATTTTGTAATGGTAAAATTTTTATGGGATAATTTTTTTGAAAAGAATCCAAAAGCTCAAAAGAGTTGTCGGTGCTACAATCAAGGCAGGCAATAATCTGAAATTCACGCTGCAAATTTTGCATTTCGTGAAGTAAATTGATTAAAAATTTTTTAAGATTTTTTTCTTCGTTAAGAGCGCAGAAAATTATTTTTAGCATTTAGAATTTATCGATTAGATTTTTTACTCGAGCGTTTTTTTTAAGCGTCAAATTTTTAATTTTAAATCCTTAATTTTCTTAGATGAATTTTAAAATTTCTAAACAGCAATTCGACATTGTAATTATTGGTTCTGGCGGTGCTGGATTGATGGCGGCAATTTCTGCGATAAATTCTGGTTGTAAAAAAGTTGCCGTTATCAGCAAAGTTATTCCAACCAGCAGCCACACGGTTTCAGCCAAAGGAGGAATTAACGCCGCTTTAGGAAATGTTAGCCAAGATAGTTGGCAATGGCACGCTTATGATACTTTAAAAGGTTCGGATTATTTAGCCGATTGCGATGCGGTAGAAATTTTATGTCGCGAAGCCGAAAATTCGGTAATTGAGCTTGAAAAAATGGGCGTGGTTTTTTCGCGTCAAAAAGATGGAAAAATTTCGCAACGAGCTTATGGCGGTCAAACAACCAACTTTGGAAATGGCAATTCTGAAGGAAATTTAGCCTATCGTGCTTGCTATTCAAAAGACAAAACCGGTCACACAATTTTGCATACGCTTTACGAGCAGGCTTTAAAAAGTGGTGTCAAATTTTTCTCTGAATTTTTTGTAAGCGACTTGCTTATGGAGTTGCAAAACCAATGCCACGGATGTTTGGCAATAGATTTAAATTCAGGAGAATTAGTAATTTTTGAAAGTTCTGTCACAATTTTAGCAACTGGCGGATATAGCCAAATTTATCAAAATACTACTTCGTCTCTAATTTGTAGCGGCGACGGTTCGGGGCTGGTTTTTGAAGCTGGTTTGTCGCTCCAAGATATGGAATTTGTGCAATTTCATCCAACCGGAATTTTTGGGCTTGGATTTTTAATCACCGAAGCAGCCAGAGGCGAGGGCGGATTTTTACTCAATGGCTTGGGTGATAGATTTATGAAAAATTACGCACCCAAAATGATGGAACTAGCCTCGCGCGACATAATTTCGCAAGCTATGGCAACTGAAATTTTTGAAGGCAGAGGTTGTGGAGCGCAAAAAAATTTTTTACATTTAGATTTGCGCCATTTGAGCAACGAATCTTTGAATGAAAAGCTTCCGGGCGTGGTTGAATTGATAAAAAACTTTGGCCGACTTGATGCAAAAAAAGATTTAATTCCGGTTTCTCCTTCGGCTCATTACACAATGGGCGGCGTTCCTACCGACTTAAATTGTGTGGTTTTGGATGGAAAAAAAGAAGTTTTTGGCTTGATGGCAATTGGCGAAGCCGCTTGCGTTTCGGTTCATGGCGCTAATCGCTTGGGTTGCAACTCGCTACTTGATTTGATTGTTTTTGGTAAAATTGCCGGAAAATTTGCTTCAAAATTTGCTTCAAAATTTGCCGCAGAATTTACCGCTAAAAAAGCGGCGAATTTTTCAAATCAAAATAGCAATATGGCATTAAAAATTGCTCAAGAAAAAATTGAAAAACTAAAAAATATTTTTGATTTTAATAAGTCTTGCAACCTTGATTTACAAGAACTCAAGTTAGAGTTACAAAAAAACAATGAAAAAAACTTAGCTGTTTTTCGTGAAGAAAAAATGCTAAAAGATGGCTTGAAAAAAACTTTAGAACTTTTTGAAATTTTCAAAAATTACAAAATTCATAATCAAAGCTTAATTTGGAACGAAGAATTAGTAGCTTATTTAGAACTCAAAAATTTATTTTTAAATTCTTTGGCGGCAAATTTTTCAGCAATAAATCGAACCGAAAGCCGTGGCGCGCATTATCGGTCAGATTTTAAAAATCGTGATGATAAAAATTTTCACGCTCATAGTTTGGTAAAAGTTTTGTCTTTCGAAGAAAATAAGTTTGAATTTTCGCTAAAACCAATCAGAACTCTCGCTACAATTCCCGAACTAAATTCTCAACTTCAAATCAGAAAATATTAATGCGTCTTAGTGCTAATTTAAACGTTATTGTTAAAGCAATTCAACGCGCCACCATAAATACTGGGCGCGATTTTATTGAGATTGAAAATTTGCAATCAAATCCGCTTTCAGCCAATAAATTTGCCGTGGCTTGCTATAATCGTATTAAGCAAATTTTAATCGAAGATTTTTCAAAATTTCGCCCTGATTACAATTTGATTTTTAGCGATGGTAAAAAAATTATTCGTTCTAACAACGCAGAATATAGCTACGTGATTCACGCCATTGATGGTCTTGAAAATTTGGTGCGTTCAAACCCAGATTTTACGGTTGCGGTGGCTCTTGAACACACTAATCAACAAGGTCAAAAAGAGCCAATTTCGGTGGCAATTATTAAAATTTTTAGCAACGAAACTTATTATTGCGAAAAAGGTTTTGGGGCGTTTTTAAATAGTCGCCGAATTCGCGTTTCAAAGCGGGCTGGAATTAGCGAAAAATTGCTTGCTTCAACCCAAGATTACGCTGCTTTTGAGCAAAAAGTTTTGGGCAAAAATTATGCAATTCGAGCTTATGGTTGTAGCACTTTAGACATTGCATATCTTTCAGCAGCTCGCCTTGAAACAGCTCTTTTTAAGAAACAAGATTTTGAATTATTTAAGCCATTTTTGCTTTTGGTTCGCGAGGCTGGCGGTAAAATTACCGAAGACGAAAAATTTATTTTAGCGAGTAATTAAAAATGCAATTTATCGACGAAGCAAAAATTTACCTACAAGCTGGTAATGGTGGAAACGGCGCCTCGAGTTTTAGGCGTGAAAAATTTATTTCTCATGGCGGTCCAGATGGCGGAGATGGCGGACGAGGAGGCAGCATTATTTTTGAGTGCGTCAAAGATTTAAACACTTTGATTGACTTTCGTTTTCAACAACAATTTATCGCCAAAAGCGGCATTCGCGGTCATGGAGCAAAACGCAGCGGAATTTCGGGAGAAGATTTAGTTTTGAAAGTGCCAGTTGGAACGCAAGTTTTTGACGAAAATGAAAAAGAAATTATCGCCGATTTAATGACCGATGGCGAAAGATTTATTGTTGCAAAAGGCGGTCGCGGCGGACTTGGAAACTCAAATTTTAAAAGCTCAATTAATCAGGCTCCAACTCACGCGCAAGTTGGTGAAGTTGGCGAAAAGATTTGGGTCAATTTAAAACTAAAATTACTTTCCGATTCGGGTTTGCTTGGAATGCCAAATGCAGGTAAATCAACGTTTTTAGCCGCCACTACGCGCGCTAAACCAAAAATTGCCGATTATCCTTTTACTACCCTAAAACCACAACTTGGCGTAGTTTATATTGACGAACGCGAATTTGTTTTGGCAGATATTCCGGGCTTAATTAAAGGCGCGTCAGATGGAAAAGGTTTGGGCGATCGCTTTTTAAAACATGTTGAGCGTTGCGGAGTTTTGCTACATTTGATTGATTCAACCGCCGAAGACGTGGTGCAAAATTATCAAACAATTCGAGACGAGCTTGCGGGCTATAGCCCAGAACTTTTGCAAAAAGACGAAGTTATTGCCATTACCAAAATTGATTTGCTCGAAGCTGAAAAAATCAAAGAAAAAACCGCCGAACTAAAAACCTTTCTCAAAAAAAACGGCATCAAAAAACCACAAGTTTTTGCCATTTCTGCCGCAACTTCAAAAGGTTTAACTGCGGTTTTGCGAGCCATTAAAGAGAAAGTTGAAGAATATAAAAAATCACAAAATTTCTAAACCAAAATTTCAAAATCTGTGGCAAACGAGAAAAAAACTGAACGACTAGTTTATTCGCATTTTGAAAAATTTAGCGACATAATTCACATCGAAGAACAATCGTCAGATAATCCAAAGATTGACAAACTTTTAAAAGGTGCTTCAAAAAAAGGTGATGGAAAAGGCAGGCCAGAATTTATTATTTCTTATCAAGAAAATTCTGACTTTTTAATTGTGATTGAATGTAAGGCTCAAACAACAAAGCACCAAAGTGAAAGCAAAGACAAATATGCAGAATTTTCTGTTGATGGCGTATTGCTTTACGCGTCTTTTTTAGCAAAAGAATTTGATGTTTTGGCAATTGCGGTTAGTGGCGAAAGCAAGCAAGACCTTAAAATTTCGCATTTTTTGCATTTAAAAAACGAGCGCAAAGCCAGTCAAATTTTTGATAATCATTTTTTGTCAGCTCAAGATTATCTAAGCGGATATTTGCAAAGCCCGCAAAAATTTCGTCAAGATTACAGCGCGCTTTTAGATTTTAGCAAAAAGCTAAACGAAAAACTGCACTTAAATAAAATTCCCGAAAGCCAAAGAAGTTTGTTGATTAGTTGCATTTTGATTGCGCTTGAAAATCAAGCCTTCAAAGCCTCTTACGCCAAAAAAAATACGCCAAAAAATTTAGCAGATTTTTTAACAAAAACGGTTTTGGAAGAATTGGAAGAAGCAAATATTTCGGGCAAAAAGCTTGAAAATTTAGAAATTCAATTTGCCTTCATCAAAGCTGACACTTCGCTTTCAACCAAAGAAAAAGTTTTAAAAGAGCTAATTGACGAGATTGACCAAAACATCAAATCATTCATTCAAACCCACGAATATTACGATGTTTTGGG
>CANEUK010000084.1 GCA_947441695.1 Rickettsiales bacterium | reverse complement strand
CATGCGATTATTCAAATTCATTTTGAAGTGGGCTTTTTTTTTCTCAATCTGGATTGCCATTTTTGGAACTCTAGCCTTGTTTTATTATTTCAGAGATCTTCCGAGTTTAAGCGATTTAGAAGCCAAAAGTGGCAAAAAAATTGTGCAAATTAACTATTCTAATTCTGCTCGAATTACTAATCGCGGCGAACTTTATAGCAGCGAAATAAATTATTACGAATTGCCTCAAAACCTAATCAATGCGGTAATTGCCACCGAAGATCGTCGCTTTTTTTCGCATCACGGAGTTGATATTTTTGGTATTTTGCGCGCCACCTACGCAAATCACGAAGCAAAGCGAATAGTTCAGGGCGGAAGCACTATTACGCAGCAATTAGCAAAGTTGTTGTTTTTGAATTCTGATCGAAATTTTAAAAGAAAAATCCAAGAAGTTTTGCTCGCCGTTCAATTAGAGCGCAATTTTACTAAAGAACAAATTTTAAATTTTTATTTGAACCGCGCCTATTTTGGCTCGGGAAGTTATGGCGTTGGAAATGCCGCTAAATATTATTTTGGAAAAGAGGTTTCGCAGCTCAATTTAAACGAATGCGCGCTATTGGCTGGTTTGCTAAAGGCGCCATCAAAATTTTCGCCAAAAAATAATCAAAATTTGGCAGAAAGTCGCGCCAATATTGTGATTAAAAACATGATTGACGCCGGATTTTTGGACGAAAAAAATCTGACTCAAATTGACGAAGATGCTTCTTACAAAATAGACCACTCGCAAAAATTTTATTTTGCCGACTTTGTATTTGAAGAGCTGGGTGATTTTTTAGAGCAAAAAAAACCGTCAAAAAATTTGTTAAAAATTACTAGCACTTTAGACGAAAAAATTCAGGAAAATTTGGAAGATGTTTTGGACGAATTTAGTCAAAAAAATTCTACTAAAATTGACAAAGCTCAAATTGCGGTGGTGGTAATGAAAAAAGACGGAGCAATTTTGGCAATGTCAGGCGGCAAAGATTATCAACAAAGTCAGTTTAATCGAGCCGTTACCGCAAAAAGACAGGCGGGTTCGGCTTTTAAAAGCTTTGTTTATTTGGCGGCTTTTGAGAAAGGTTTTGTTGTGGATGACATTTTAGAAGACAAAAAAATAAATATTGGCGCTTGGTTGCCCGACAACTACGAAAGCCGATATTTGGGCAAAGTAACTTTGCAACAGGCTTTTGCCAATTCGCTAAATTCGGTTTCTATTCAATTGGCGCAAAAAGTTGGAGGAAACGCGGTTGAATCGATGGCGCGCAAATGCGGAATTTTATCTAAAATCGACAAAAACGATCCAACTATTGCGCTTGGAACCACCGAAGTTTCTTTGCTTGAACTAACAAGCGCCTACGCCACAATTGCTGGAAACGGAGTTCCAGTAATTCCTTATGGTATTTTAAAAATTGAAGATTCTTTAGATAAAGTTTTGTTTGAGCGCAAATCTTGGGGATTTGAACCAATTTTTTCGCAAGAAAGTTCAAATAAGATCAAAAAAGTTTTGCGCGAGGTTGTTGAAAACGGAACGGGCAAAAAAGCTAATGTTGCATCAAATATTTATGGAAAAACCGGAACCAGTCAAAATTTTAGAGACGCTTGGTTTGTTGGTTTTAACGATGATTTTGTAGTTGGAGTTTGGCTTGGAAATGACGATAATTTGCCAACAAACAAAATTACGGGCGGCGGTTTGCCAGCAATTTTATTTGCCGAAATTATCAATAATTTTTCTTCCAGCGGTTTGCGCTAGAATTCAAATTTCGTTTGAATTTGGGTTGATTTTGAATTGCTTGTTCGAACGAATGATTAATCGCAAAATTAATTTTTTTTAGTGAGTTGTGCTTCTTGTTGCTTTGTTCGCAATAGGTTTTTGGTTTTTTAAAAAACGATATTCACCAATTTATCTGGCACCAAAATAATTTTTTTGACTTCTTTTCCTTCGATAAATTTTTTAACATTTTCGTTTTGCAAGGCGGCTTGTTCTAAAAGTTCTTTTGGGCTGCTTTTTGGCATTTCAATTACGGCGCGTAGCTTTCCTAAAACTTGAATTGCAATTTTGACCATATCTTCGTTAGTTAAACTTTCGTCAAATTCAGGAAATTTTTCTTCGCTGACAAAAGTTTCAAAACCAAGTTTTTGCCACATTTCTTCGGCTAAATGCGGCATGATTGGCGCAATTAGAATTGCCATTTTTTCTAAGGCAAAACGCATGATTTGTTTTTCTAAATCTAGCTTGGTTTCAAACTTTTCTAAGGCGTTAGAAAACTCGCGAATTTTAGCAATGGCGCGGTTAAAAGAGAGTTTTTTATATTCTTCTTTTACCGATTTAATGGTTTTGTGGGTTAGTTTTATTAATTCTAATTGTTGGCGTGTTGTTGAAATTTTTCTTTCTTTAGAATTTTCAATTGACGCATCTTTAAAAATTTTCTCAACATCACTTCTGTTTAAAAAATCAACTCGTGCAACGTTTGTAAAATCAATTATCGACAATAAACGCCACAAGCGATTGACATATTTCCACGCGCCATCAATTCCAGAATCGCTCCATTCTAGGTCGCGCGAAGCTGGAGAATCTGAAAGCGTGAAAAGTCGCGCGGTATCGGCGCCGTAATTTTCGATGATATGAACTGGTTCAACGGTATTTTTTTTTGACTTACTCATTTTTTCGCTGCGCCCCACAATTACGTCTTGCGGGTTTTTGGCAGCCGCCTCGTGAGGAAAAATCCATTTTCCGCTACTTTTGTCTTTGTAGGTTTCGTGGCAAACCATTCCTTGTGTAAGTAGATTGGCAAAAGGTTCGGCAAAATCTAAATAGCCGCATTTTTTTAAGGCTTTGGTAAAAAATCTGGCATAAAGCAAATGCAAAACTGCATGTTCAACGCCGCCAATATATTGATCAACTGGCATAAATTTATTGACTTGCGCTTTGTCAAAAGCCATTTCGGTGGGTTGCGAAGCAAAGCGCAAAAAATACCACGAGCTTTCAAAAAAAGTGTCAAAAGTGTCGGTTTCGCGCACCGCTTTTTGACCTTTGTGGGTTGTATATTTCCAAGTTGGATGAAGTTCTAAAGGATTTCCCAAGCCACTAAATTCAACATCTTTGGGCAATTCAACCGGCAAATCTTCTTGAGGAACTGGCACAACCGATCCATCTTCCAAATAAAGAATTGGAATTGGGCAACCCCAATAACGTTGGCGGCTAACGCCCCAATCGCGCAAACGGTAATTAGTTTTTTTTGTCGCTTCATTTTTTACCGCTAAAATTTCAAAAACTTTTTCTTTGGCTTGCTCGCAAGTTAATCCGTCTAAAAATTGCGAATTGATAATTTTTCCATCTTCTAAAAAAGGTAGCGGCGCGCCTTGACTTTCAACGACTTGGCGAATTGGCAAATCATATTTTTTGGCAAATTCAAAATCGCGTTCGTCATGCGCTGGACAACCAAAAATCGCGCCAGTTCCATATTCCATCAGCACAAAATTAGCGATATAAACATCGAGCTTTTGATTTTCGTCAAGAGGATGAATGGCTTTTAAACTGGTGTTAAAGCCTTTTTTCTCTTGTTTTTCGATGGTTTGTTCGTCAACCGCTGAAGAATTACATTCTTCGATAAATTTTTTGATTTCTGCATTTTTTTGCGCCAATTCTTGCGCAATTGGATGATGTGGTGAAATTGCAATAAAAGACGCCCCAAATAAGGTGTCGCCACGCGTGGTATAAATTGAAATTTTTTGATTTTGATTAGCAATTTTAAAGTCAATTACCAAACCTTCGCTTTTGCCAATCCATTTTTCTTGCATGGTTAGAACTCGCTCGTCCCAACCTTTAAGATTTTTTAACTCGCTTAAAAGTTCTTCAGAAAAATCAGAAACTTTTAAAAACCATTGTTTTAATTTTTTCTTTTCTACCAACGCGCCGCTACGCCAGCCGCGACCGTCAATTACTTGCTCGTTTGCCAAAACCGTTTGATCAATTGGATCCCAATTAACAAAAGATTCTTTTTGATAAGCCAAACCAGCTTTTAAAAAGTCGATGAAAATTTTTTGTTCGTGTTTGTAATAATTAGGCAAACAAGTGACAACTTGGCGGCTCCAATCTAGCGACAAACCAATTGATTTAAGGTCGTCACTCATAGTTTTAACATTTTCTAGCGTCCAGTTTTGTGGGTGAATTTTATGTTCAAGCGCGGCATTTTCGGCGGGCAATCCAAATGCATCAAAACCCATTGGATGTAAAATGTTAAAACCTTGTAATTTTTTAAAACGAGCTACGGCGTCTCCAATTGCGTAGTTGCGCAGATGTCCCATGTGAATTTTTCCTGATGGATAAGGAAACATTTCCAACACGTAATATTTTTGTTTGGTTGAGTTTTCGTCAAATTTAAAAATATTTTTTTCTTGCCACAAAGACTGCCATTTTTTTTCGGCAATCTTGTGGTTGTAGTTCTCTAAATTTTTTTTCATAAGATATTAGTAAGGATCACCTGGTAATTTAGGCATTTTTGATGTTTTTGGCATTTCAAAATCGTCTGGTGCGCCGCCGCCCATCATTTTGGGCATTCCGGCTGGCATTCCTGGTGGAAGTGACGAAGGTGCGCCCAAAGGAGCTTGGGTAGAATTTGGCGAAGAATTTTTTGTTCCATAATTTGGAGGGAAATTAGAAGTTGAGTTTGGCGCTTGATTCAAAGCAGGAGAAGAAAAATCAACCATTGGTGGCGGGTTTTTATCGTTTCTATTTTTTAGGCTAGTTTGAGTTTTTGGTCGACCGTCAGAATAAAGACTGGTATTATACACGCAAACAATGTCGTTGCCGCTTCGCAAGGTGAATTGCGGCGAAACTCTTTCAACAATAATATAACTTCCGACAGAACGAAAATTAATCAAAGACTCATATCCAGAAGCGTCAACTGAGAAAATTGCAGGAACTTCGGCATTCTTTTTAGAAAACTGAAAGTAAGTAAATTCATCATTATCAAACACCTTGATTGGCGCGATTGAATGTTCTCCTGTATATTGGTAATTAAAGTTATAGAGCGTTAAATCGCGCATGTCTGGCTCATCAGAAGCGTTTGATTTAGAAAATTCTACAATATTTTTGTCTTTCTCGTCTGGATAAACGAACTTTGCCACAAAAATTAAGTCTTTGTCGTTTATGCCTTTGGCTTCTTTGGCAACCAACTCAAAATGATAAACTCTTTTGTTGGTAATTACTGTCATGTTGGTTTCGGAATTATCTTCGCCAACTGGCTTTAAAAACAAACGATTTCCCAAATGTTCAAAAAGCCACAAAGTTGGGTTTCCCATTGAAATTGTTCCAACAGTTTCTCCTTCTTCAAGCTCGATAAAACCCTGATAAGTGTAGTGTCCAATATAGCGATAAACGTCATTTGGGTTGTAAATATAGCTTCTAAATTTTTTTTCAGTTCCAAGATAGCGTGGCATTTGAGAAGCTTGCGCAACATATGCGCTAAAAACAAAAAATATTAAACTAAAAAAATAAGCCGACTTTTTTGACATTTTTTGAATTTTTATTTGATGATGAAAAGTTTATATTTTTTTACTAAAAATTTTAGCGGGGATTTGTTATCTTTTTTTACGCCATCAAAAACAAAGCTTATCTTAGCAACATATCGCTCGCTTTCTTCTTTTATTTCTGAATTTGAAGCTTCTCTTTTGGTTGTTGCTACAAAGTAAACTTGTGCTTGAGTAGGAATTTTATTTAACAAAAACTCTCTAGCCTGATTTGCAAAGTTTTGAGGCCGATCTTTAATTAATTGAATCGATTCGATTTTTATCGATTTTTTAACATTCTGACCAAAATCTTTAATTGGACTATTAGGGTTATTTTTACTCATTAAAGACTGAAACAAACCATATTCATCAGATGAAGAAGTATTTCTGATTCGATTAAATTTTTCATTTACATCGTCAACTTCGGCTTTACTAAAATCGTAGCCTTCACGATTTTTTACATAAGTTATAATTAAATATTTCAAAACAGCTTCGTCAACAGTTTCAATTTTTTGATCATAATCTTTTTTACCTTTTTTTGGCTTTAAATTAATTAGGTTTGGAAAAGATACAGACTGGTCTTGGGCTGATATAAAAATTGGAATTTTTTCAACCAGCGGGAAAGCACTTTTGACCATTTGAACCAAACTAAACAAAACAACAGCCGCTACAATTGCGCCAAAAATCAACAAAGTGCGGTCGCAAATTGGCGTTACATAGCGAAAAAAATACCAGTTTAGACCGTCTTTAAAATAACTTCCGTCTTCAACTGAAGATTTTATGAAATTAAAATATTCATTATTTTCTTCGGCAGAATCTTTTTGATAAGAATTTTCCATTTTTAAACGATTTTATTTCTTTTTTTTTGAGAACCTTAAATTCAAATTAAATTTCGTAAAAAATAATTATCCAACACCTTCTAATCTTAAGTTG
>CANEUK010000083.1 GCA_947441695.1 Rickettsiales bacterium | reverse complement strand
TGCTGGCAGCTAATAATTGTAGCTCACAAGAAGCTTTTGCCTGATAAATCTCTAAGCAATTGTTTCTTGTTTTTAATTTTTGCAAAGCTCGATTAAACCTTTTTTCAAAAAATGCCTGAAGTAATTATTAATGGTCCCGCTGGTAGAATAGAAGGTCGCTATCATAAAAGCACAAATCCCAAAGCTCCTGTAGCTTTGGTTCTTCATCCGCACCCACTTTATGGCGGAACTATGAATAACAAAGTCACCTACAACACTTACAAAGCCTTTGTAAATAATGGTTTTTCGGTTCTTCGAGTTAATTCAAGAGGTGTCGGAAAATCGCAGGGAAAGTTTGATAATGGTGCTGGCGAGCTTTTGGACGCCACAGCAGTTATGAACTGGCTTCATGATCAAAATATGGAAGCCAGCGAATATTGGATTGCTGGCTTTTCTTTTGGCGCTTGGATTGCCCTTCAAACCGTTATGAGAAGGCCAGAACTAGAAAATTATATCTTAATTGCGCCACCTGCCAACAAGTATGACTTTAATTTTATTGTTCCCTGCAATTCGGCTGGTTTGATTGTTCAAGGCATTAAAGATGATATCGCTAAAGAATCAGATTCGGCAAAATTAGCTGAAAAACTATCAGCCAGAGAAGGAGCCGAAGTTGTTTATCAGCCAGTTCAAGGAGCAGATCATTTCTTTAAAGATCACATGGATGAGTTTGAATCAATCATCGATCAACACATAAAAAGTCGCTTACTTTCTGATTCAACAAAAGTGCGCAAAGTTAAGCGCGATAGAAGACGCCGCCGCAAGAAGAAAAATCTTGCCGAGATAAAGCCAGAGCGGAATCATTTTCCAGTAAAGTCTCTGGATTCTTTTGATAATTAACAAAAAGACTTTTTAAAAATTTGTTTTCAAAAGATCTGGTTGTTTTTGAAAAGCTAATTGGCAAGTTCAAAAAACTTCTGATTGCTAAAAACGCAAATGCTTCTGCCTCAACAGAATCGCCATTCAAACCAATCTCTTTTGCTGCTTTTATTTCAACTTCATTCAATTGATTTTTCATTTCATCCATTATCGCCAAGTTTTTTACTCCTCCGCCACAGACAAAAATTGTTCGAGGTTTTTTTTTGAAAAACTCAAGATTAATTTTGATTACCTTGGCGTGAATATAAGCCAAGGTTGCAAGAGCGTCTTGGATTTTAAGGTTTTTAAGTATTTTGATAATTTCTGAAAAATCGTTGCGATCGAAAGATTTTGGTGGTTTTTTGTGAAAAATTTCATTCTTTAAAATTTGTTCTGCCAAATAAAAATCAACTTCTCCGCTTTTTGCCAAAGCTCCATTTTCATCAAAATCGCGCCCAAATTTTTCTTTGATTAAGTCGTCAAAAGGCGCGTTTCCAAAACAAATGTCAAAAGCTTCAATATTATTTTCATTTTCGTCGCAAAAATAAGTGATGTTAGAAATTCCGCCAATATTTAAAACCGCAGTTGGTTTTGGCTGATTGGCAAAAAGATAAAAATGATAAATCGGAACCAGCGGCGCGCCTTGTCCACCAAGTGCTACGTCGCGAGTTCTAAAGTCAGCTATTACGTTAATTTTAGTTTGTGCTGCTAATAAGTGCGAGTTGCCAATTTGCCAGGTAATTCCTTTTTTTGGATTATGAAAAATTGTTTGACCGTGAAAGCCAATAAAATCAACGTTGGATGATGCAATTTTGTTTTTGCTTAAAAAATTATTTACCAAATTGGCGTGCAAAATAGTTAATTCATTTTCAACCAATTTAATTTGTTCAAGAGTTGGGGTTTTAAAAATTAACTCGCGCAGACGATCTTTAAATTTTTTTTCGTAGGGCGCGTAATCAAAAAATTTACGCTCAATTATGCTTTTTCCATCTGACGCAATTAGTGCTAAATCAATTCCATCAAGCGAAGTTCCGCTCATCAACCCAATGCTTTGATAGATTTTACTCATATACAATTTTGTTAAAAATAGTGATAAGACTAAGTTTTTTGTCTAAACTAAAAGGTGTTGTTTTGTGAAGCAATTCTAAGGTTTGATCGGCAATTATAAAAAGTTTTTCGATTGAAAATTTTTGATATAAATTAACAAAAACCAGCTCTTCGTCAAAATAAAAATGAGGTGAAAAATCGCTAAAATAGGCGAGGGCGCGATTGATAAAAAACTCGTAAATTTTTTCAAAAACTGCGAAAGGAAAATTTTTTTCAGCAATTATTTTAAATAAATCGTCACTGATTTTTTTGTTTAAAATTGAGCGCAAAAAAAATGCATAAATTCTAATTAAATCATTGCCAAAAATAATTGCTTGAGCCGGAGAATTATCGCAAATTTCACATAAAAATTGAAAATCTGTCGGTGAAAATTGCAAATTTTTTTGACACAAAACTTGGCTAAAATTAGCCAAACTTAAGTCGTCAACTCTAATAATTTGGCAGCGCGAGCGAATTGTTGGCAAAACACGATTTAAATTATGCGCCACCAAAATTAAAAAATTGTTCGGTCGCGGCTCTTCTAAAGTTTTTAACAATGCGTTAGAGCAAGATTTGTTAAGCTCGCAAGCCGAATCGATAATAATGAATTTATTGGGCGAAATTGCTGAAGTTTTGTTAAAAAATTCGCTGATTTTACGGATTTTTTCAACGCTAATTTCACGTTTTTCTGGCTCTTTTTCAATCATCAACAAATCAGGATTTGCCTGAATTTTAATGCCTAAAATTTCTTGAGCAAATTCAAGCGCAAAGCTGGCTTTTCCAACACCTTTTTTGCCCAAAAGTAAAATTGCATGATGTAGTTTTTGATTTTGGTAAGCGTCAAGAAGTTTTGATTTTATTGATTCAAATCCAATCATTTTACTTGAACTTTGGCCCTTCCACCCAAATTGTAATCGATTTTCTGATGCCTTTAGTAACTGTCTTTACCCTATGAATCATAAAAGAAGGAAAGGCAATCAAAGTTCCTTTTGTCATTTTTATAGTCTTTGCTTCTTCTTCCGATCCTTCATTTATTTGAAACTCTCCGCCTTCAAAATCTACGTTTGGCTCGCTAAGAAGAATTACCAAAGATAATTTTCTGGTGAATTTTTTGCTATTTAAACTTTCTTGATTGGTAAAGGTGTCCATGTGGAAGTTATATTTTCCAGAGTCCAAATAGTTATATTCAGAATATTGGAAGGAGTTGTAGCCATATAAATCAAAGTGAAAAAATTTTGAATTTATGTCTTCAATGCCAGAATTGAATCGATCAAAAATCCAATAATTTTGTTCGTTTCGAGAATGAAAATTTACATCCGAAACTCTTACTGAATTATCAATTATTAGATTGGGGTTTAATGAGATAGAAGATTTTTTTAGTTCAACTAATTGGCATAATTTGATTATTTTATCAATTTCGTCGTCTGAAAAAAATTTTTCCCAATAAATTACTGTATATAGAGCTTTGGCGATCTCATTTGGGTTATTAGAAATCTTCTGAATCATAATTTATTCGCCACCTCCAAGCGAATGAACATAAAGCGAAAGCTGTTTAATTGTTGCATCGTTTAAACGACCGCTCCAATAAGGCATAACGCCAGCGCGCGAATAAAATATCGAAGAATAAATATCTTCTTTTTTGCCGCCATAAAGCCAGATTGCGTCAGATAAATTTGGCGCGCCAACATTGCGACCACCTTTTCCACCTTCGCCGTGACAGGCTACGCAATTTGCTTTGAAAATTAGTTCACCTTTTTGGTTTGCAAGCGAGTTATCAGAAAGCGACATAACATATTCTGTAACATCGGCAATTTCGTCTTTTTTCAAAATTTTGTCAGAACCAAAATAGGGCATTTGGCTAAAACGGGCTTTGTCGTTGCTAGATCTGATTCCGTAAAGCAAAGTTTGATAAATATCAGTCACTTTGCCGCCCCACAACCAATCATCGTCATTTAAATTTGGAAATCCTTTATATCCCGCAGCCCCTGTTCCGTGGCACGCAGCGCAATTTTCTTTAAAAGCTGCTCGACCGCCATTTAAGGCAAATTCCATCAAGTTTTTATCTTGCTGAATTTGCTCAAAATTTGAGTCAGAAATTTTTTGTAAAAAAACATCGCGCTTGTCAGAAATTTCTTTTTGCGATTCAGCAAGTTGCGATTGTTGCGACCAATTAAGCGATCCTTTTGAGTTGCCGCCCGCAATCGGCCAAGTTGGATAAAAAATCCAGTAAATAAAAGCCCAAATAATGCAAATTAACCAAACAATTAGCCACCAACGAGGTGCGCCAATATTATATTCGCTAATACCGTCCCAACTATGGCCGGTAGTAGAATTTAAGTTTGACTTGTCGTCGAGTTCGGTTTTGTTTGAATTGCTTTTTGGCAAGTGAATTGAGGCATTTGTGGCAGATTTTTTATTTTTTGGTTCGGTCATTTTTAGTTTTTATCTTTCAGTGGAATTTTTGAAAATTGGTCGAATTTTTCTTTGCTGCCTTTTTTAAAAACAGCGTAAATTATGTAACAAAAGGTTAAAAAGAAAAAAATTGTGGCGATTGTTGGTGCTATTTTTACAAAATTTTCAATCATTTTTTTACCTCATTTTTTTTTGGCAAAGTCGGGTCAAATTTAACAAAATCAACAAAAGTTCCCAGCACTTGCAAATAAGAAACCAAAGCATCCATTTCCGAAACTTTTGACGGATTTCCATCAAAATCATGAACATTTACTTTGCCGCCATAGCGTTTTTGCAACAGCGTGCTTTCGCGATCGTTTGAAGCCTGAAGAACCGCGTCTGAAGTGGCATTTTGAATCATTTCGTCAGAATAAGGCACGCCAAGTTTTCGTAAAACAATCATGTCGTCGGCAATATTAGAAATTTGGGCGTCGCGCTCAATTAAAAATTTGTAAGTTGGCATGATTGATTCTGGCACCACGTCGCGCGGATTAATTAAGTGGCGCACGTGCCAAGCGTCGGAATATTTGCCACCCAAACGCGCCAAATCTGGCCCAGTGCGCTTTGAACCCCATTGAAATGGAAAGTCATACATACTTTCCGCCGCCAGCGAATAATGTCCGTAGCGTTCAACTTCGTCGCGCAAAACCCGAACTTGTTGCGAATGGCAGCCGTAGCAACCTTCGCGCTTATAGATTTTTGCGCCCGCCAATTCAAGCGGCGTATAAGGTCGCATTCCTTCAACTTTTTCGATAGTGGTTTCAATGCGAAAAAGCGGCGCGATTTCAACCAATCCGCCAATTGAAATTACAATTACCGTAAGAATTAAAAGCAGAATTGAATTGCGCTCGATTTTGTCGTGATGTTTGAACATTTTGTTTTTTGTTAGTTTTAAAAATTTTGTTCTTTTTGCGTCAAAAATTCGACCATTTTTTTCGCGCGTTTTTTAAGTTTTGGTAAGTCTTTTTTGATAGTTTGGTAGATTTCATCCATGTCAATTCCAAGATAATCATGAACTAAAACATTGCGAAATCCTGAAAGCGAATGCCAAGGAACATCTGTGGCTGTAAGCTTTAGAGATTTTGAAATTTTTTGCGTTGATTCTGACATAGTTTGCAACTCACGCACAATTGCAGATTCAACTAATTCTTGGTCAATAGTTTTTTTCTTACGATAAGTCATAAAACGCTCAACTTTTGTGATGCAATCTAAAATATGTTTTAAGTGCAACAAGTCGCCACAAGAGTTCATAACTTTTGCGCCTCTTTAAGGATTTGTTTTTTGATGTGAATGTTCAAACTTTTTTTGGTTAAAACATCAACATTAAGATGTAAAAAACTTTCGATTTTTTGCTTGAAATCAACTCGCGCAAAACCGCTTCCATAAGCTTTGTAGTCTATATCAACCAACAAATCCAAATCTGAATTTTTACACTCTTCGCCCCGCGCCACCGAACCAAAAACGCGAATATTTGACACGCCATATTTTTGCGCAATGGCATAAATTTCATCACGATTTTGGCGGAGAATTTGCAAAAGTTTTGGCATTAAATTTAATTCAAATCGTTAAAAATTTTACTTGCTAAATGATAAGCTAAATTAACTGGAACCGCGTTGCCAATCATTTTGTAGCCATCGGCAATATTTTTGTACTTAAAAATAAAATCATCAGGAAAAGTTTGTATTCTGGCGCATTCGCGAACTGACAAACGGCGATAAAGATGCTCTTTATTTGGCGCAAAAATTTTTTTATTTTGCGCAACAAATTGCATTTTCGGAGCTTGCGGATGAAGTGGCGCGTGCCTTCCACCAGCTTGAATTGTGAAAGAAGGTTCGTCCCAAGAACGCACGCGATTTCGCGACATGTAAATTGTAGAAAATCCGCCATTCATATATTCATGATTTGAAATTTCCAAATCGCCATCATTTGTTTTATTGCCTTCTTGCGCCTGTTTTGGCGCGCCTAAATCGCCAATTGCGTCTTTCAAAACCAATTTATTTTTTTGTGGATTTGGGAATTCAAATTTTTTACCCAAATCTAAGCGATAACCAACAATGATAAGGCGCAAGCGATC
>CANEUK010000082.1 GCA_947441695.1 Rickettsiales bacterium | reverse complement strand
CGGCTTATGAATATCGCATCACCAATCGCGGCGGCTCGGGCATTACCAACATTATTACTTCTAAACGAAACGGTTTGGTGGTTGCCAGCTTTCCAATTGAAGGCAACGACCAAGTGATGATTATCACCAACAAAGGCACGCTAATTCGCACCGAAGTTGGCTCGGTTAGAATTACCAGCCGCAACACGCAAGGTGTTACCCTAATCAAAACCAAAGACGAAAACGTGGTTTCGGTTGCCCGAATTGCCCATAGCGGCAACAAAGAAGTTGACGAAGCCGAAACTGGCGAAGAAGGCGGCGAGGTTTCAGACTCAATTGTTTTAACGCCAATGGAGGAATAAATTTACCAACCAAAACCACGTCTCGGCGAAGAAGCATTTCAACCAAATCTCGATTTAATAACTCTCCCCTTGCGGGAGAGTCGAAGAGCCTCAAGTTAAATGAGGCGATTCGGTG
The DNA here is from genome assembly GCA_947441695.1 of Rickettsiales bacterium. Lineage (GTDB taxonomy): Bacteria > Pseudomonadota > Alphaproteobacteria > Rickettsiales > UBA1997 > UBA2645. The sequence goes on along the minus strand of CANEUK010000082.1, from coordinate 6,056 downwards.
AGGGATAAAAAAGTAAAAATAAAAATGCCAAACGAGTTAAAAAAATTTCTTAAGTCTTTTTACCTAACTTCGATAATTATTTTTGTTGCCTTTGTGGCTCTAAATTTAAAAGGAATTAACGGAGAATATGATAAACTATTTTCGGCAATTGGCTCGTTTGGATCGGTTTTTATTGGCTGGGCAGCTTATCAAATTTCAAGAGAACAACAAAAAGCAGCAGAACAAAAAATTTCTGACGAAGAAAGAAAAATTATTAGAGAACACTGTCATAAAACTTTAGACGCCATCGTCAAAGCTTCTTATTTTTGGAAAAGAAGCGGTAAAGAAAATGAAAATAGTTTCGATGAAGCAATTTCTGAAATTTTTAAATTATATCAATCCGCAAAAATCGAATTAAATGATGATTTTGCAGATTTGATTGAGAGGATTTATCTTTTTTACCTAGATCTTTCAGTTCAGTATATGGATGCGGCAAAAGAAAAAAGAGCTTTGGGCGGAGAAAAAGCTCTTGAAAATCACAAAAAAGAAAGCGCACTAAGAAAGGAATTAGAAGATCTCTACGCCAAATACCTAAAAATCCCAACCAAAACTCAAACTGGCTAAAGAAGTCGATTTTGCTTCTCTTGCAAAAATCAGGTTCGACTTAGAAAAATCTGACTTGCCCTATAAAATTGATTTGGTGAATTATGACGATCTAACGCCAAAAGTTTTAGAAAAATCAGTTAAACTGGTAAAAAATTTATGACTTACCAAGTTCAAGTAAAAACCAAGTAAAAACCAAGGCGAACCTAATGTTCATAAAAACCCCAGTTTTGCCAAACCATCTTTGATTTCATGAGCGAAAAAAGAGCTAAAGGACAATATTTTACCTTCAAAAATCCTTTTAATAACCAAGCTTTCAAAGATTGGGGCGAAAAGTGCGATATAAAAAATTCAAAAATTCTCGAGCCTTTTGCTGGCAAAAATAGCCTAATTGAAATGCTCGAAGAAATGAATTTATGCCAAAATTTTGCTGCTTTTGATATTGAGCCAAAAAATCAAAAAGTTGAAATAAGAGATACTTTAAAAAACTTTCCAACTGGCTTTAAAGTTTGCATTACAAACCCGCCTTATTTGGCGCAAAATTCTGCCAAACGCCAAGGCTTAGATTTTGCGGAATGCGAATTTGATGATTTATATAAATTTGCTTTAAAAAAATGTTTAGAAAACTGCCCTTATGTTGGCGCGATAATTCCGGCTTCTTTTTTGAATGCCAAAATTTTTAGAAACCGCCTTTCTTACTATGTTTTGCTAAATTCAAAAATGTTTTGCGACACTCAACATCCAGTTTGTTTGGCTTTGTTTGAGCCAAAATCAAGCGATGTAAAAATTTATGGCGATGAAAAATTTATTGGAAATTTGTTGGATTTAGAAAAAAAAGTTCCTCAAAAAAGAATAAAATCAAATTTAAAATTTAATGATTGCGCTGGAAATTTAGGGCTTTTTGCCATTGATAACACAATTAGCGCGTCAATTAGGTTTTGTTTGGGCGAAGAAATTTCGGCAAATAAGGTTCAAAATTCTTCTCGAAGTATCACCAGAATTAGCGTTGATTGTTCAAACCTTGCCAAACTAATCAAAAATTTAAACGAATATTTAGCTCAATTTCGCGCCGAAACTTATGATGTTTTTTTAACGCCATTTAAAGGCTTAAGAAAAGACGGACTATATCGCAGAAGGCTTGATTACGGAATTGCTCGCTCGATTATTAACGAAGTAATCTGCAAAATAGGATAAATCAAATTCGACCTTTGTCGAATTTGGGTTTGCTTTGAATTGCTTCGCACCGAGTGAATCGGTGCATCCGCAATAGATTTTATTTTTAAGAAAAATTAACTTCTTCAATTATCTTGGGCATATTTAGTGATTTTATATAAATACTTTAAAGAGGCTTGGCAAAGAGATTTGTGGCTTGAAAATAAGGGAAAAATTTATTTTTCACCTATTGAAAAGTTCACAAAAAAGACGTGCGAACCAAGCAGAATGGATGAGTTAGAAAATACTATTTTATTTAGCGGTGTTCAAAAAATTCAAATAAATGGTAAAGAGTTCCTAGCAGAAAATATAAAAATTAGCGATGATGCAATTGGTAATTTTATCAGTTGTTTTTCAGAAGATTTGAAAGAGGCGTTAAGAATGAAATTTGGTAATTTTATATTGCGTTTTGATGCGGATGACTTTTTAAATTTTTTGGATTCAGCTAAATTCGATGGAATAAGCTTTAAGCATGGAAAGATTAATTATCTGTCCGAACAGATTTCAACAACCAGTAATGTTTTTTCCAAACGAAAAGATTTTGAAGAAGAGTCGGAATATAGGATTTTAATGAAAATTCCTAATAAAGACAAAATTGAAGAGCTGGAAATTAATGACAAAGATCATTTTCCCATTGAATTCTCAAAACCAAGCATAAAAAAGTATTTTTCAATTATATAAATCATCCAAATGACCTACCAAATAAACGGCAAAAACAACACCTACGAAATTGTCATCGGTTGCGAAATTCATGCGCAAATTGCTTCTCAATCAAAATTATTTTCGCGCGCTGCCACCCAATTTGGCGCGCCGCAAAATAGCCAAGTTTCGCTGGTTGACGCCGCAATGCCCGGAATGTTGCCAACGCTCAACGAAGAATGCGTTCGCCAAGCCATAAAAACTGGACTTGGAATTAACGCTCAAATCAATTTGGTTTCGGCGTTTGATCGCAAAAATTATTTTTATCCTGATTTGCCGCAAGGTTATCAAATTTCGCAATTTTTTCAGCCAATTGTTGGTGAAGGCGCGGTGGAAATTACGCTTGAAAACGGCACTAAAAAAACCGTGCGAATTGAGCGCATTCACCTTGAACAAGACGCCGGAAAATCAATTCACGACCAACATCCAACTTTAACAATGATTGACCTAAACCGCTCGGGAATTGCGTTGATGGAAATTGTTTCCAAGCCCGACATGAATAGCCCGTTTGAAGCGTCGGAATATGTCAAAACAATTCGCACTCTTTTGCGCGCTCTAAACACGTCGGACGGCGACATGGAAAAAGGAAATTTGCGCTGCGACGCCAACGTTTCGGTGCGCAAAGTTGGTGAAGAAAAACTAGGAACTCGCTGCGAAATCAAAAACTTAAATTCCATGCGAAACATCGCGCGCGCCATTGAATTTGAAGCGGCGCGCCAAGTTGAAATTTTAGAAAATGGCGGAAAAATTGATCAAGAAACTCGCTTGTTTGACGCCGTAAATGGCGAAACTAGAACCATGCGAAGCAAAGAAGACGCGATGGATTATCGCTATTTTCCTGACCCCGATTTGCCGCCGCTGGTTTTGAGCCAGCAATATGTTGAAGAAATCAGAAAATCTTTGCCCGAATTGCCAGCCGCCAAAAAAGCGCGCTATATTTCAGAATTTGGAATTTCTGAATATGACGCTGGCGTTCTGACGGCTGACGCCGAAATTTCGGCTTATTTTGAAACTCTAATTCAAAAGCACGAAGCTAAATTGTGCGTAACTTGGCTTACGGTTGAATTGTTTGGTCGCATGAACAAATTGGGAATTAGTTTTGAAAATTTAAAAGTAAGCGCGCCAAATTTGATTGAACTTTTAAACCTGATAAAAAGCGGCGAAATTTCGGGTAAAATTGCCAAAGATGTTTTGGATTTGATGATTGAGTCGGGCGACGAAGCCGCTAAAATTGTTGAGGCAAAAGGATTTAAACAAGTTTCTGATTTTTCGGCAATTGAAAAAATTATCGACGAAGTTTTGGCAAAAAACGCCGATTCGCTCGAACAATATCGCGCCGGAAAAGACAAGCTTTTTGGATTTTTTGTCGGTCAAATAATGAAAGAATCAAAAGGTCAAGCCAATCCAAACGTAGTCAACGATTTGCTAAAGAAAAAATTGGCTAATTAACGCGCTTAATCAAATAGATTATTGCATTTAAAAACGCGCGCCAATAGGTTGCGCCAACTCACTTTTGAACATATTTATTCGAAACAAAAAATTCAAAAAAACTTTAGGTAAAACATGAAAAGAACTTGGCAACCAAGCAAAATAGTGCGCAAAAGAAGGCACGGTTTTAGATCTAGAATGGCAACTGTTGGCGGAAGAAAAGTTTTGTCTCGTCGTCGTCAAAAAGGTCGCGCTTCTTTAACTGTTTAGGTTTGCAGACTTAATCAAATTCAAAATTTGTTTGAATTTGATTAATTTTAAATTGCTATTCGACCAAGCGAATTGGTAATAGATTTTTTATTTTAAGAAAAATCACTTCTTCAATCAGTTTGAGTAAAAACGAGATTATTTTTTTTAAAAGCTTGCGAATTTTTTGAAAAATTCTCAATAAAAAATTAAGCTAAAATTAAGCTAAAAAAAGCCTAATTTAAACGTAAAAAAGAACTTAAATCGTAAGCTTTTAAAACTTCTCATCTTTTTGTGCGATGAACCAAGAAAAGACCTTCGAGCAAAAAATTCTTCAAATAAAAAAATCTTCTGATTTTCAAGAAATTAGCAAAAAAGGACAAAAGTTTTACTCAAAAACTGTTCTTTTAATCAGCCTTCCGACTTCGCAAATTTACTTTCAAAATTTAGTCAAAAATAAAAACGCTATCAATTTTTGCCGCGTTGGCTTCACAGTTAGCAAAAGCGTTGGTAACGCGGTTTTGCGCAATCGTTCAAAAAGAAGATTGCGCGAAGCTTTTCGCAAATTGTCAGAAATTGCTCAAAATCATCATGATTATGTTTTGATTGCGCGCAGAGAAATTGTTGAAGCCGATTTTGAAAAAATTTTGAATGATTTAAAATTTTGCCTAAAACGCATTCATCAAGCTAAAAATTCTACAAAAAACCATGAATGATTCACAAAAAAAATCAAAAATTCCCTATTTTTTCTTAGCATTTTTTTTGGTGGTTTTGTTGGTAAATATTTCTTACATCTACATTTCTCAAAGCACGTGGCGCGGCATTTCAACTCAAAATTCTTATCAAAAAGGTTTGCAATATAACCAAGTTTTACAAACGGCAAAAAAGCAAAAAGAATTGGGCTGGAAAATGAAAATTCAGCTTAAAAATTCAGGTAAGGCAGTTTTGATTTTACTCGATTTGAAAGACAAAAATTCGCGTCAAATTTCAGACGCCAAAGTTGTAATTGAATTTAAGCGTCCAACTCAAGAAGGCGCAGATTTTACTCAAGAATTAAAGTTTGTTGATGGCTTTTATTGGGCTAAAATTAACTTCCCGCTTCGCGGTCAGTGGGACTTTGCGGTTATTGCCACTAAAGACGAAAATGTTTTTCAAGAAGTTAAGCGTTACATAATTCAATGATAAAATCTTGCTTACATTGCGGCGAAGATACCAAAAAAATTACCGAAGAATTTTGCTGCTTAGGTTGCGCTTCTGCCTACAAAATCGTTAATAAAATGGGCTTTGAAAGTTATTATGAATTGCGCCAAATCAACAAAAATGTGCGCAAAATTAAGCCCGAAGAAGCAGAAAAAATTGATGTTTTGCAATTTGTTTTAGATGAAAAAAATCAGACTTTTTCGGTTTCTTTAATGATTCAGGGTTTGCATTGCGCAGCTTGTGTTTGGTTGATTGAAAGTATTTTAAAAAAGCAAAAAAATGTTGTTGATGCCAGAATTAATTTGGTGAAAAAAACTTTGTTTTTAAAATGGCAAGGCGAAGCCCAAAATGGCAACGATTTGATTGAAATTATTCAAAAAATTGGCTATAAACTTTTGCCATTCGACGAAGAAATTTTAAATAAAGCCGATCAAAAATATAACGATTCAATACTTTTAGCCCTTGCCGTAGCTGGTTTTGGCGTTGGAAATGTGATGTTATTTTCGCTTTCTTTGTGGTTTTCGAGTGTTAAAGAAATGGGAGTTGAAAGCAGAAATTTGCTCCATTTTTTTTCATCGCTGGTTGCTTTGCCAGTAATTATTTTTTCAGCGCGACCATTTTTTTCTTCTGCCTTACAATCAATAAAACGCGGCTATCCAAACATGGATTTGGCAATTTCGATTGCCATT